>NZ_JASGFD010000005.1:0-123234 GCF_047605705.1 Silvibacterium sp.
GCGATGCAGGGCTGGCGAAGGCGACGGCCGGCGGCGGGATCGGCGAAGGCGACGCGGGGCTGGCGAAGGCGATGGCTGGAGGCGGTACGGGCGACGGCGTTGCCGGGCTCATGGCGATCGCCGAAGCGAAGGGAAGAGCAAAGGAAGCCAGAGCGAGGACGGAAGTCATTTTGGACATGAGAGATATCTCCTAGGAGTCCGGGGGCAACGCCGGATGCAATTTCTTGAGACGAGCTTACCCCCGAAAGTTGTAGTGAATTGCAACTTTTGCGGAACTCTTTTGGAAAATTGGGCAAGTTTGCACCAATGAGTATCCGCGCATCTTACGGGTCAGTTACTAGTTATTGGATAAGTAATGAGATGGCTGGAAGAGCGAAAGAATGCGCCGAAATGTTGGCCAGTTGGGAAAGCGCTTGACCGGATGAAGTGCAACAAATTGTTGCATATGCCTGCGGCTACGCTTGCTCCCGTTGCGCTTGTTTCGTTCTGCCAAACTACTTGCCAGGATCAGGACGACACTCCGTGGAGGGGTTGGAGGATAGGTCGGATAGGTGGGTGAGAAAGCTGGCTGGATGCTGAACTTACTAATAACTTCTTATAAGTCGGGCGCCCCGCGTTAGTTTCATTTTGGAACAGCAAAGGCGTAGCCGAAGCTACGCCTTTGCGGGATTGCCTATCCTGATCGTGTTATAGGGGTGGCCAGATAGTCATCGTACCTTCGAGAAGATAGGCACACGGCTCGACGCGGAAGGTGCCGTCGTGCACTACGAATTCGCGCGGCCGGCCGGTGGCCCCTGTGCTCCAGAGTGAAACGCCGGCATAGGCTCCATCCTTGCGGACGATGTAGAACTCCATATCGAGATAGCGGATTTTGCGCATGTCCCCGTTGTAGTTACGAACGATGCGGCGCAGCGCTTCGAGGCCTGCCTCTTTGGGGCTATAGCCGTGGCGCATGAGTTCGACGATGGTGTGGGCTCCGGCGATCTTGATGTTCTCCTCGCCTGTGCCGGTGGCTCCAGCCGAGCCTACGTCCTGATCGGTGTAGCAGCCGGCGCCGATGACCGGCGAGTCGCCGATGCGGCCGGGCAGCTTCCAGGCAAGGCCCGAGGTGGTGGTGGCGCCGGACATCTCGCCTTTCGCGTTCACCGCAGAAACATGGATGGTGCCGGTCGTCGGCCAGAGGATCTGCTGCGCGGCGAAGAGGCGCTTCTCGGGAGCGATGCCCAGGTCGGCAGCCATGGCCAGCAGCTTCCGGGTGCGGTCGGCGATCACCGGCTGCCATTCGGCGGTGGGCTGGCGGGGAACTTTCCCGCCAGGGATAGGTAACGGCTCCAGCGCCGAGGTTTTCTTCTGCTCTTCGGACATGCCATGCAGGTCCATGGTGGGCTTGGGCGCGGGGCGGTCGGCGTAAGGATCCTTCCACTCCGGATCGGGCAGGCCCGGTCCCCACCAGTCCATTTGCGAGTTGCTTTCCTTCCAGAGCATCCAGATGCGGCGCGCGTCTTCGGTGAGCAGGTCTTCGCGCTTGAAGCCGAGATCGACGGCGAAATCTTCGGCGCCCTTGGCGGCCATCATCACGTGGGCCGAGTGCTCATAGACTTTGCGGGCCAGCAGGCAGACGTTGCGGATGTTCTGGACACCGGCGACGGAGCCGGCGCGGCGGGACGGTCCGTGCATACAACAGGAGTCTAGTTCGACGACTCCCTGCTCGTTGGGCAGACCGCCGTAGCCGACGCTATGGTCGTTGGGGTCGTTCTCGCGGCCGAGGCAGACGTGGTGAATGGCGTCGAGAGTGTCCTGACCATCGAGCAGCATCTTGTAGGCTTCTTCGACGGTCTGGTCCCCGGTTACCCGGGTAACGATGATCGGCTTCGCGGGTGGCTTCAGCGCGCGCACCTGGTCGGCGGTAAGCGATGGCCGGATCTCGTCGGCAAAAGAGACCGGCGTGCCCAGGCCGAGTCCGGCAGCGGTAAGTGCTCCAATGGAAAGAAAATTACGTCTTGTTGTCATCTGTACTCCTGCGGGGGATAAGGCTCAAAAACCAGAAAATCAAAAGGTTGGACTGGGAGGCATGCTGAAGCGGCGTGGATCGGGATCGTTTTGCTGGATGCTGGGCGCCTGATCGAGATCGGCGACGAATCCGCAGAGAAGCCGATAGTTCTCGTAGTAGCTGTCACTCTGGATGGCCGCTGCGGTGTCATCCGCGGAGCCGGGCAGGTCGGAATGAGCGGCATCCACGGAATGGATCAGAATGGAAGGCACTCCCTTGAAGCGGAACTGCCGAGTATCGTCGGTCCGAAACCATTTGCCGGGCACTACCTGAAGCGCCTCGGGCAGGCCGGATTCGTGCGCGGCGAGCTCGAGCTGGGAGACGAGGCCTAATTCCGGCGTAGAGGGATGGTTTTCGACGGGGCGTAGATAGAAGGCGGCGGGACCGAGACCGAGCGAATCCAGGGCGATCATGGCTGTGAGGTTATGCCGCTGCTTCTTGGTGAGGCGGTTCATCCAGGCCTGCGCTCCTGCCTCGCCTGCGAAGGCCGCGAAGATGTAGGTGTGCTCCCGGGGCTGCGCGGTCAGCGCGTGATAGAGGAATGGGAGCATGGTCGCGCCGGACCAGTTTTCGACTGCGCCCTGCCCGGTCTCGCCCACCTGGTAGTGCGCAGCGATCACGATGGCCTCAGGAGAGTTCCCAGGCAGAGTACAGAGCACATTGGGACCGGAGAGCAGCGCTTGCTCCTGCAGATCCGTCGACTCGCAATGAAAATCCTGGAAGGTCTGGCGGAGCTGGGCGACCCGTATGGCATTGTCCTTCGGAACGTGATGGACCAGCATGTCCACCCGCTTTTGCGGCAGCGTCCAGACGAGCACGCCCGGATGTTTCTGCGGGGCGGCCGGCGCCGCAAAAGAAATGAGCGAGAGAAGGGCCAAAGCCGGAATGCGCATGAGGTGGTTGGAGGCAGCATAGCAGACACGGAGCCGGAGTTCTGCCGTTCGTGAGTCGGCTCTGAACCTTGACGCACCGCCCTTCGCGCTACCGGGATCGCCGGGACAAGGGAAGCTGGTCGAGTTCCGTCACAAAGGTGCAGAGGAGGCGATAGCTGTCGTAGTAGAAGCCGGTTGCGATCGCCTCCGGAGTGTCCTGGGAGCTTCCGGGCACGGGAGCATGAGCGTCGCCTTCGGAGTAGAGAAGAATCGCAGGAATATCGTTGTAGCGAAACTGCCGGGTGTCGTCCGTGCGAGGGCTGTGTCGCGGCACACGCTGCTGCGGGGTCGGCACACCGGAGTCGTGAGCCGCATACATAAGAGCAGAGGCCAGCTCCGACTGCCCTTGCGGAGCCGGCATATCCATTGGGTTCAGATAGAACGCCAGCGGCCCGGTACCGAGCGCATGCAACGCGACCATGAAGTCCAGGTTGCGGCGCTCCTCCCTGGTCAGGTTATGCATCCACGCCTGGGCCCCGCTCTCTCCGTCGAAGGCAATAAAGAGATAGGTATACCGGCGCGGCTGGGCGGTAAGGGCGTGATAAAGAAAGGGCAGCAGCATGCTGCCGGACCAGTCGTCGATGGCGCTTTTCCCCTCGCCTTTGCGTTGGTAGTGCGCAGCGATGACGATGGTCTGCGGGCTTTGTCCGGGGAGTGCGCAGAGCAGGTTCGCGCCGTGCGGGAGTGCTTCTGTACGAAGCGCGGGTGGCTGGCATTCCAGCTCGTGGAAGGTGTGACGGAGCTGTTCGAGGCGGGTGGGGTCATCCTGCGGAACGTGATGCACCATGGCGTCGATGTTCTTCGGATCGCTTTGCCAGTAGAGGAGTCCGGGACGGCTTGTCTGCACGGCGGAAGCCGAAAACGCGAAGAGCAGGACAAGAGCCTGGGCCGGGGTACGCATGGGGTAAGCGGCAGCATACCAGAGCCATGCAGGCATAAGAATGCCCCGCGGCGCAGGAGTTGCGGCCGCGGGGCCGGTGTTCCGAACGGGCTCGATGCTGCTTAGAAGCCCATGATGCTGTAGCCGGAGTCGACATAGATGACTTCTCCGGTGATGCCGCTGGCCAGGTCAGAGGCGAGGAAGGCCGCGGTGCCGCCTACTTCGAGCTGATCGGTGTTGCGGTGAAGGGGAGCGCGATCGGCGTGCGCCTTCAGCATGTCGCTCATGCTGCCCACGCCGCGGCCTGCGAGCGTCTTGATGGGGCCGGCGGAGATGGCGTTGACGCGGATCTGCTTCCTGCCGAGATCGTAGGCGAGGTAGCGGGTTGTCGCTTCGAGTGAGGCCTTGGCCACGCCCATGATGTTGTAGCCGGGCACGACCTTCTCGGCGCCGAAGTAGGAGAGCGTGACGATGCTGCTGCCTTCGGGCATGAGCGGGGCGGCGGCGCGGCTGAGCGCGATCAACGAGTAGACGCTGACGTCATGCGCAATGCGGAAGCCGTCGCGCGAGGTGTTGACGAAGTCGCCCTTGAGATCTTCGGCCGGCGCGTAAGCGACGGAGTGGATGAGGATGTCGACCTTGCCGAACTTCTCCTTGATTTGCCCGAAGACGCTGTCGATCTCGGCATCATTGGAGACATCGCACTGAAAGGGCACGGCGCCCGGCAGATCGACGATGAGCTGGTGAGCCTCGGACTTCATGCGCTCGTTCTGATAGCTGATGGCGAGCGTGGCGCCGGCTTCATGCAGCTTCTGGGCGATGCCCCAGGCGATGGAGCGCTTGTTGGCGAGGCCGAAGATGACCGCGACTTTTCCTTGCAGGTTCAACATAACTCGGGTGTTTCCTCCAGACCCATCCAGAATACCAGCGGGACTTGCCGTCCAGGCGATCGCCTTCGGCCTCCCACTCCCGTTGGTCGCGGACCAGCATACATGGAAAAGACTCTTCCTCTAACGCTGGCTGGCTTCTCCGGCTGCGACCAGGCGGTTGAACTCCTGTGAGCGGTTGCGCGGCACGCTGAGCGTGCGCCACTGGCCTCCGGCCATGTGCCGGGCGAGCAGGACAATCTGGCCTATGTGGTGCGGGTAGTGAGCGAGCTGGCGGTTGATGGCCTGCATCACGCTGTGTGCCTCGCCGCGGATGGTGATGGTGCGCGCAAGGTCGGCTTCGGTGAGCGGCTCGATGGCGCCGAAGAGGCAGGCCCAGCCTTCTTCCCAGCAGGCGTGCAGCGCGGCGCGCGTGGCCGGAGGCTCGCAGAATTCGCCGTCACGGTTACGATCCGGCTTCTCGCCATCCGTGGTCAGAAAGTCGGTCCACCGCGAGAGCATGTTGCCGGCCATGTGCTTCACGATGACGGCGATGGAGTTGGTTTCGTCATCGAGCGCGAGGAAGAGCTGCTCGTCGGTGAGCTGTTCCATCGCCTGATCGCCGAGCTTCTTGTAATAGCGGAAGAGCGAGATCGCGTCTTCAAGATACGAGGTAGTGAAGCGCAGAACCATGCGGACAGTGTATGCCCGTAAAGGTGGCTTCCTCCCACGTCTCAGAAGCGAGACGTGGGGCACCCGGGATTGAGCCGCCTAAAAGCCTTCAGCCCCCTAAGTCGATGAGCGTGACTTCCTCGATGGGCTGGCCGAGGAAGGCTGCGCCGAGGCGGCGGAATTTGGCGACCGAGTCCGTCGCGTAGAAGAGGCGGATGCGGTCGCCTGTGGGGCCGGCGAGCGCATCTGCGGGAATCGCCGCAGCGACCTGCGCGGCGGTGACGTCGGCCGAGTCGATGACGCGGATGGACGCAGGCACGGCGCGCTCGATGTTGCGGCGCAGCAGTGGATAGTGTGTGCAACCGAGGACCAGCGTATCGGGATTCAGGCTCTGCGCAGCCGTCTCGGCCGCGAGTTCGTCAAGATAGATCCGCAGCACTTCTTCGGTGACGGGGTGGTCGATCCAGCCTTCTTCGACGAGCGGCACCAGCAGCGGACAGGCCTTCTCCCAGGCACGCAGGCCGCGCTCATGGCAGGCGTCGCGGTAGGCGTGGCTTTCGACGGTGGCGGCGGTGGCCATCACCAGAACGTCAGAGGTCGTGGTGCTGGCGAGCGCTGCGTTCGCGCCGGTTTCGATGACGCCGAGGACGGGCACGCGGACTGCGTCGCGGATGGCGTCGAGGGCGAGCGCGCTGGCGGTGTTGCAGGCGATGACGAGATAGTCCGCGCCCTGCTCGACTAAGAAGCGAGCACTGGAAACAGCGTAGCGCGCTACGGTGGCCTGCGACTTCGCGCCGTAGGGGAGGCGCGCGGTGTCGCCGAGGTACATGTAGTCGGCCTGCGGGATCTGCTCCAGCAGAGCGCGCATGACGGTGAGCCCGCCAAAGCCGGAGTCGAAGACGCCGATGTTCATTGTTTGCCGCTCACTGTGTGGTGGCTCCTGCGCCGGAGGTGGATTCGACCGCGCTGTCGCCCGAGATGCTGGTCGCTGTATCGGAGGCGACATAGGTGCGGGTCAGGTCGGCGTGGCCGGCGAGCGTGTCCTTGACATGACCGTCTACGAGGAAGCGGACCTGCGTGATGTCGGGCAGGTTGTCGTGCAGTGTGCCGAGCACGGCCAGCAGCGTCAGCGTCTCGGGTTCGATGCCAGAGGGATGCGCAGCCGTGAAGGCGGAGGTGAAGTCGATGACCGCCATTTGTCCCTTGACCGGCGTGCTGCCCTTCGCCTGCGGAATGGGCATGAGGTAGACCTCGTCGAGATCCTGCGCCGCGAGCGCATCTTCGAGTTGCGCGGAAGAGGCTGTGCTGCTGCCGCCATACTGCGAGCTCAAAGGAGCGAGGGGGTGCGTGGAATGGGGCTCGCGGAAGGTGCGCAGCAGGGTCTCGATCAGCACGCGGGCGCGGGCGCTTTCATCCTGCGGCATGGGCAGGGTGCGGTGTATCTCGACGAGTGAGCCGTCGGTGTCATTGGGCATGAGCAGCGCGATGGACTCCGGCGCCGCGCTCGCAGGCTCGACCGTGGGGACGTCGATCTCCAGCGCGTGGAAGCGGTCCTGGGCGCGCTCGCGCAGGCGAATGAGGATGGTCGCCATCACCACTACGGCGATCAGCATGCAGAGGAAGAGAATGCGTTGCGCGCGGGAGATCACGGCTGCTGTCTCCAGTCGTTCTTCCACTGGCCGAGCGCAGCGGCCAGCGCGTCGATGATCGACTTCTGGTAGCTGATGTCGGTGAGCGCCTTGTAGTGCGTGGTCGCGCCCTGCTGCAGCGGAGCAATCTCGAGCGCGACGGTGGGGCAGGCGAAGCTGTCCATTGGCTGGAGCGAGGTGCGGCCCAGTGTCACCGGCACCTCGGCGTGCGCGAGCGCGGAATCGATCTCGGAGGAGAGCTTGAGGCTCTGCGTGACGTAGGCGGCCTGTGCGGTCTGCCAGGGGAGGAACTTCGTCGCCTGTGCGGGCGCGAGCGACGAGGTGTAAAGATGCACGCCGCTGCCGGTGGCCGTCGCGTGGATCAGCAGGCAGGCCGCAGCCTGCGCTCCATTGGCTGCCGTGGCGCGGGCGGTTGAAGAGAAGTCGCTGTCGGATTCGCGCGTGGTCACCACGCCGATGCCGCGCGCGGCAAGTGCAGATCGCAGCCACACGGAGAAGTTCAGCGTGACGCTCTTTTCGAGCAGCGTGCTGCTGATGCGCGCGCCGGTGTCGGAGCCGCCGTGCGCTGCATCGAGAACGACGACGAAGCGCGGTGTGACAGGCGTGGGCAGCGCTGCGGGAATCGAAGGCGCGGGCGTGGCCGTCTGGACGGTGACTTGTTGAGGGGCGCTCTGCTGCGGCGTCTGGGCGAAAGCCGGGGCAGCGGCGAACGCAGGCAGAACTAGGGTTAAGAGAGGGCTAGTCCAGCGCATAGATCGTGAGCCCGCTCAGGAGTTTGGGATAGAAGTCGGTGGACTTCTGCGGCATGACTTCGCCCGCAAAAGCCACCTCGCGTAGCTGTTCGAGCGTGACAGGGCGCACGAGGAATGCGATGTTCGCCTGTCCGCCGCGAACCTGCGCGATGGCTTCGTCCGCGTCACGCAGATAGCGCAGGTGGGACTGATTACGGATGGCCTCCGGCGTCAGGCCGAGGAGGTCTCCGAGTACGAGCGTGTGCAGCCGCACGACATCGAGCTGCTGCTGGCGGGTGGAATGCCCGTCGAGGGTGTTCGTGCTCCCGCCCGGTTTCTGCGTCAGCAGGGCGGGGCCGTTCGCGGTGATCGCAATGAAGGCGGTCTTCTCCGGCGATTGTTCGAGATGCTGCTGCAGAGCGGCGGCATCGGTTTCTGCGAGTGGTTGCACATCGAAATGACGCTCGGCAGCTGCGAAAAATGCAGACGGCTCGAAATTTGCGAGGCTGTGGACGACGCGATGCGTGGGCAGGATAACCAGCCCTTCGCTGTCCATGTTGACGAAGGTCATCATCGCGGCGGCTTCGGGATAGGGCGGATGCGGCAGCGCATTCGGCGACGACTCGTGCGGCGCGGTGTTCGCAGTTGCGGCGTGCTCCTGCGCGTATGCCAGCGCGGTCTCGTAGCGATGGTGCCCGTCGGCGATGATGAGCTTTCTGTCGGCCATTTCGGCGACGACCATGCGGATCACGGCGGGGTCGGAGATGCGCCACACCCGGTGCTCGACGCCGTAATCGTCGGTGACTTCCATCTCCGGGGCCGCGCCTTCGGTGAAGATCAGGTTCTCGATGGTGTTGGCCGGATCGGAGTAGAGCATGAAGAGCTGGCCGAAGTGCGCGCGGGTGGCACGCAGCAGGTTCATGCGATCACTCTTGGGCTTGGCCAGCGTCTGCTCGTGGCGGAAGACGATCTTCTCGGCGTAGTCATGCAGGTGGCCGAGGGCGATGAGTCCGCGGCGCTCGATGATTGTTTCGGGCTGTCCGGGCAGGGCAAAGCGCTGCGCGTAGGCGAAGATCGAGGGCTCATTTTCCCGAGCGAGGATGCCGTTGTTGCGCCATGCCGTGAAGTCGCCGGCCGCGCGGGTATAGATGTCCGCGCCTGTGTTCCCGGGGCCTGTTTGATCGAACAGTTCGGGCAGGCCGAGTTCGATGCGTACCAGGTTGTAGGGGCTGCGCTGGTAATAGGACTCCTGCAGCGCGGGCGTGATCTTGTCGTAGGGCTGGGTGACGACGTCGGCGAGGCGAACCTGGAACGGGCTGTAGCGAAGGGCTCGAAAGGGGTAAATACGGGCCATGCGGTGAGGGTCGAGCTCCTGGTGAATGGCTGATGGGCTGGCTGGAACGCGCAGGCTTCCTGATACGCCTCGGGGTCCCGGAATGTTCTGGACGATTGTAAATCAGGGGAAAACCGGATTTCGCTCATCCATTTCTCTTTGGGATGCCGGTAAAACCGTCTCCCAGGATTGCACCGGCGTCTTTCACCCCACAAAAGCGGCAGGAATACAGGTGGTGACGGCGTGCTAGGATGCTGCACAACCTTGCTTGAGAACCCGCTGGCTGGGAGTCGCGGAGACCGGGCTCACGAGGGGCGGGCGGCTCTCCATGGCGATTACCCTGACCTCTGATTTCTTTTGTCTTCGTCCCCGGCGATTCCACTTCCTGTTCTTCGCGGCAAAACGAAAGCATGTGCTGATGCGGACCCTGGCCGCCGGTCTGCTTCTGCTTTCCTGCATTGCTCTGCCCGCGATGGCACAGGAAAATCCTCTCGGCACGGTACACGTCGATGCGCCTCCTCCGCCCCCATCCAAGGAGCCTGCGCCCGTAGAGGGAAGCGCTGCGTTGAAGGCCCGCGGTGGCGAGCGCATCCGCGTGGATGTGAACCTGGTGCTGGTGCCGCTTACCGTGACCGATCCGATGAACCGGCTGGTGACCGGCCTCGATAAAGAGAACTTCTTTCTTTACGAGGACAATCACCTTGAGACGCTCAAGAGCTTTTCTTCGGACGATGTGCCGGTGTCGATCGGGGTCATCTTCGACCTGAGCGGAAGCATGGCGAACAAGGTGCTCCGCGCCCGCGACTCGATTTTGCAGTTCATGAAGACCTCGAATCCGCAGGATGAATTTTTTGTGGTGGGCTTCAATGACCGGCCGGAGCTGATCGAGGACTTTACGCAGTCGACGGATGAAGTTGAGGCACGGCTGAGCATGGTGAAGCCCGGACATCGCACCGCGCTGCTCGATGCCATCTACTTTGGCATGGTCAAGATGAAGCAGGCGAGGTACGAACGCAAGGCGCTGCTGGTGGTCTCGGACGGCGGCGACAACCGCAGCCGCTATACCGAGGGCGAGGTGCGCTCGGTGATTCGCGAGAGCGGCGTGCAGATTTATTCGATCGGAATCTTCGATCCCTATGCGGCTACCACCGAGGAGCGGCTTGGGCCGATGCTGCTGAACGACATCAGCAATGAGACGGGTGGCCGGCTCTTCCGGGTGGACGACATCACCGAGATGGGCGACGTGGCGACAAAGATCAGCTCTGAGCTGCGGCACGAGTACGTGCTGGGGTATCGTCCAAGTGACGAGAAACGGGATGGCAAGTGGCGTAAAGTGAAGGTGAGGCTGGTGCCACCTTCCGGGCTGCCTCCACTTACGGTTCACGCCCGCAATGGATACTATGCGCCTTTGCAGTAATCGGATTGTCTCCGCTCTGCTCCTTTTCGCTCTTGCCCCGCTTGCCGGCTACAGCCAGACGGCTGCACCGAGCCAGCAGCCTGCCGCTACTTCTACGCCTACGCGCCCCGTACTGCGGCCGGAGACTCAGGCTCCGCTCAACGAGGATCGCGACCCCGTGACCTCTCCGGATGCGGTGGACAACCTCGGCGTGAGCCCGGAAAATCCCGGGGCGGCGCGGCAGTCCGCACAGGATGTGGAGAAGGGAAGCCACGGCTACACGCTCACCCGCACGGTGGACGAGGTGGTGCTGAATGCCACGGTTCTCGATGAGAACCGGCGGCTGGTAACCGACCTGAGCAAGGACGATTTCAAGATCTGGGAAGACAACGTGCCCCAGACCATCGCCAGCTTCCAGCATCAGGACATACCGGTCTCGATGGGCATCCTCGTCGACAACTCCGGCTCGATGCGGGACAAGCGCGCGGCGGTGAACAACGCGGCTCTCGATCTGGTGAAGGCCTCGAACCCCGAGGACGAAGCCTTCATCGTGAACTTCTCCGACGAAGCCTTCATCGACCAGGACTTTACCTCCAACCTGGACAAGCTGCGCGAAGGGCTTTCGCATATCGACTCGAAGGGCGGCACCGCGCTCTATGACGCAGTGGTGGCCTCGGCCGACCAGATGGCGAAGTCCGCGAAGCGGTCGAAGCAGGTGTTGCTGGTGATCACGGACGGCGAGGATAACGCTTCGAGCCTGACGATCGAGCAGACGATCCGCCGCGTGCAGCAGCTGCAGGGACCGATCGTCTACTCCATCGGTCTTCTTTTCGGGGAAGACAGCGGCGGCCGCGAATCGAAGCGCGCTCGCCGCGCTCTGCAACTGCTGTCGGACGATACCGGTGGGCTTGCCTTCTTTCCGCGTTCGCTCGGCGAGGTGGATGAGATTGCCGCCGAGGTAGCGCGGGATATCCGCAACCAGTACACCATCGGCTACCACTCGACACGCTCGCCGGAAGAGGGCGGCGGCGCGTACCGGACGATCCGCGTCGATGCGCATGCCCAGGGGCATGGAAAGCTCATCGTGCGCACACGCAGCGGGTACTATCCGAAGGCGAATCAGACGACGGCGAAGCCGGCTGGAACGAACTAGAGCCGATTCATTGCTCGTTGCAGCCGGTGACGAAAAGCGCATAGCCACTGCGCCTCCGCGGCACAGGTTGGATCGCCGAATTAGCCTGCCTTTCCTTCTCGCGCGAACTTCAATTTCACGAGTTCGCGCGAGAGGATCGTCGAGGTGCAAGTTGTTAATTCGTCTGCACCAGCTCCGCAAGGACCTCGGCAATTTTGTCGAGTATCTGGTTCCAGCCCTCGAGCTGACCGCTATTCTTGGCGCTCTCCATAGGCTCATTTCCAATGAAGGTGAGTCGCGTCTGGCCATTTCCCAAATCTTCAAAGAGGGTCACGTCGTACGCATCCTCGATGGCCTCATGCTCTATTCCCAGCTCCGCGGGATCAATCTTGTTTCCCTTCGAGTCGGAAAAGTACATGGAGGAAACGATCTTCTCGTGCAGAACGATCTCGTGGTATTCGCCGCCATTCCAGAACTCCTGCCCGTCCGGCGTTCTCATGGAGCAGAGAAATTTCCCTCCCACGCGAAAATCGATCTGACAGTGAGGCGAGGTAAAGCCCTTCGGTCCCCACCACTGCATGACATATTTCGGGTCGGTCCACGCCTTCCAGACGAGTTCGCGTGGGGCATCGAACACCCGTGTGACAACCATCCGCTCTGTTTCATTCACCGTCTTTCCTGTCATCTCTCACCTCCGCTTTTTTCATTTGATTGACAACGACCTCCAGCTTGTCGAAGCTCTCTTCCCAGAATTGGCGATAGCTGATTGCCCAGTCACTGACTGTTTTTATCGCCTCTGGTCTAAGTGTGCAGATACTCTCTCGTCCATGCTTTTCCTTGACCACAATCCTGGCCCGCACCAGGAAGGCAACATGCTTGGAAATCATCTGCTGCGAGAGTGCGAACGGTTCCGTCAGGCCACGCACGGAGGCGGGACCGCGGGCGAGTCGTTCGACCATCGCGCGCCGGGTTGGATCGGATAAAGCCGCGAACGCCTCACTCAATTTATCCACAACCGTATGGTTGTGTATTGGTCGTCGAATGTCAATGGGAATCTTCGCCGTTCGAGATTTTTGTTTCCTGATTTCCGGTCGTGCATGCCTGCGCGACGGATCGCGTGCGCTTCGGTGAGAGCGGAAGTGTGAGCTTAGGAGAGCAGCAGTGCTTCGGCGGGAACGACGCAGTTGCGTCCGCGATGCTTCGCTTCGTAGAGTGCCCGGTCGGCAGCCCGCATGACGTCCTCGGCGCGCTCTCCGTGTTGCGGGAAGACGGCTACGCCGACGGACATGCTGATGTCCCGGAGAAGCTCCCCGCGGTTGCGGACGTGGATGCTGTTCACCATGCTGCGCAGGGTCTCGGCCCAATCCATTGCGGCGTTGAGCGTAAGTTCCGGCATGATGGCCACGAGTTCTTCTCCGCCGTAACGGCAGATGATGTCCTCACCGCGCACCGCATCCCGCAGCGCGGTGCTGATCTCCTTGAGGATGGCGTCGCCTGCCTCGTGGCCGTAGGTGTCGTTGAACTCCTTGAAGTGGTCGAGGTCAAACATGAGGATGGCGACGGACTTCTTCTGGCGCGTGGCGCGATCAATCTCGCGGTCGAGGGCAATCTCCATGAAGTGCCGGTTGAAGAGCCCGGTGAGTCCGTCGCGGATCGACTGGTGTTCGAGGCGGCTGCGCAGGTTCAGGCCGGCGATGGAGATGGAGGTGAGCTCGACCAGTTCCTGCAAGCGGCTCATCTTGGCGTCGACCATGGCAGCGATGCCTGTCGACGAGCACTCGATCACCACACAGCCCAGCGTGTCGCCATAGGCGGCCAGGGGCATGCAGAGATAGCATTCCGGCGGGGTGCCGGCAAAGTGGCCGCAGTGCACCTCGGAGCGCGAGGGCTTGCGCCAGCGCGGGCGTCCGGAGCGCAGGCCGCAGCAGCCATCGAGAGGAAAGCTCTCCGTGACAGAGGAGAGATTTCCCCAGGCAGAGGTGGCCTCGACGACATGCCGGGAGTTATTGATCATGTGAATGCTGCCGGAGGTGCCGGGCAGCAGTTGATCGAAGTAGCGTGCCGCGCATTGCTGGGTCTGGATCGGCTTGATGCACAGCTGCAGTTCGTCGCGGAAGCTCGTTATCAGCGCAGACTCGCGGGCCTGGCGCTCGAGGGCGCGGATCGTCGAGTTAAGCTTCTCGTTTGCTTCGTAGAGCTGGAATTCGTCGCTGCGGCGGCGGATGGTGTCGCGCAGGAGGAAGCCGAAGAGCGTGAGTACTACAGCGATGGAGAGCGCTGTCACCGTGACGCTCAGCTCCAGGCTGCGCGTGGAGCCTTTGCGGGCGACCTCGGTGCGTTTGTTGAGCTGCTCCTTTTCGATCTCGCCGAGCGAGCCCAGCACCTCACGGCACTGCTGGATGTCGGGAATCAGAGCGTGCGCATCCTGGTCGATGCTGCTGATGAGCTGAGCGAGCGAAGTCGAGCAGCTGGCCAGGGACGGAATCTGTGCGGCCTGCTCGGGATTGTCCCCCACCAGCGAACGCAGGTGGACGACATCGGTATTGAAGTTGACCTGGTTGGAAGAGGCGATTCTCAGCTCTTCCATGGAAGGGTTCAGCTTGTGAATGCGCAGGGCTGCTTCGATGCGATCGACACGCTGGCTGAGCGATTGCAGGGTGAAGAGTACATTCTGCGAGTGCTCGATCCAGTCCCGGGAGTCGTCGAGGCGAACGGCCGCGCTATAGTGCAGCCAGCCGGCTGCGCCGATGCACAAGCAGGTTCCCAAAGCCGCAAGCAAAAGAAGCGGGATGGCGCGTGTTCGAGCAGGAAGCGGATTGGATGGCGCTAGCGGCACAAGTTAGGTCAAGAGCCAGTGCTTGACTACAAATTTCGGTCCAGAAGCTGAGAAAAATCAATGCGGGCTCGCAACCTGTGATGTAAGTCGAGGGGCCCGCTCAGGTGACTAAAGTGTACTTCAGGATGTTTCCTGAAAACAGCGAAAAAGATGGCGCTATGAGGAAGCCAATAGGAAAGAGAGCAGGCGAGCACTTATGGAGAGATGGAGCCTGTCTCGTCTCTGTTCGTATGTCGGGAAATAAGAAAGGGGCGTCCGTGGAGTGGACGTCCCTTTCTCTTGCGTTCTTTTCCTTAGATGGAAGTTACTGGTGTGCGCGGCGTTCGGCCGTAGGCGGAGGAGGCACGCTGGCCAGAACTTCAGGTGTGTCTTCCTTGATTTCCGGCAGCGGTGAGGCAAGCGCGAGCTTGAGCACCTCGTCCATTGAATCGACAAAGTTCAGCTTCATCGCGGACTTGAGGTTCTCAGGCAGATCGGCCAGGTCTTTGCGGTTTTCCTCCGGCAGGATTGCTTCGAAGATGCCGGCGCGGTGAGCTGCCAGCAGCTTCTCCTTAAGGCCGCCGATGGGCAGCACCTTGCCGCGCAGCGTGACTTCGCCGGTCATGGCAACGTCGCGGCGCACGGGGATGCGGGTGAGCGCCGAGGCGAGCGCCGTGGCCAGCGTGACGCCAGCGGACGGACCATCCTTGGGCACCGCGCCTTCAGGAACGTGAATGTGGATGTCGATGTTGCGGTAAAAGTCCTTGGGCAGGCCGAGATGGTGCGCACGGCTGCGGATGTAGGAGAGCGCAGCCTGCGCCGATTCCGTCATCACGTCGCCGAGCTGGCCGGTGGTGGTGAGCTTGCCCTTGCCATCGAGAATCTGCACCTCGGTCTGCAGGATGCTGCCGCCGACCTCGGTCCAGGCCAGGCCGTTGACCAGGCCGATTTCGTTCTTCTCATGCACGGCGGAGTCGCGGAAGCGCGGCACGCCGAGGAAGTCCTTTACATTGTCGCCGGTGATGGTTTCCTTGTACTTCGCACCGGACTTCACGACGCGGCGCGCTACCTTGCGGCAGACGTTGCCGATTTCGCGTTCGAGGTTGCGGACGCCGGCTTCGCGCGTGTAGCTGCGGATGATTTCGGTCAGCGCATCTTCGGTGAAAGTGATGTTCTTCTCGCTGAGGCCGGTGTTCTCGCGCGCCTTCTTGAGCAGGTACTGCTTGGCGATCTCGAGCTTTTCCACCTCGGTGTAGCCGTGCAGGCGGAGGATCTCCATACGGTCCTGCAGCGGGCCGGGGATGGTATGCATCACGTTCGCGGTGGCGACGAAGAGCACCTGCGAAAGATCGTATTCGACGTCGAGATAATGATCCTGGAACGAGGTGTTCTGCTCAGGATCGAGAACTTCGAGCAGCGCCGAGGCCGGATCGCCGCGGAAGTCCGAGGCCATCTTGTCGACTTCATCGAGCAGGAAGACCGGGTTCTTTGTGCCGGCCTTCTTCATCGACTGGATGATCTGACCGGGCAACGCGCCGATGTAGGTGCGGCGATGGCCACGGATCTCGGCCTCGTCGCGCACGCCGCCGAGTGACATGCGAACAAACTTGCGGCCGGTGGCCTTGGCGATCGACATGCCGAGCGAGGTCTTGCCGACGCCCGGAGGTCCGACGAAGCAGAGGATGGAGCCCTTGGGGTTTTTGACAAGCTGGCGCACGGCGAGGAACTCGAGAATGCGTTCTTTGATCTTCTCAAGGCCGTAGTGGTCGGCGTTGAGCACTTTCTCGGCGTGATCGATACTGCGCGTCTCCTTCGACTTCTTCTTCCACGGCACAGCCAGCAGCCAGTCGAGGTAGTTGCGCGAGACAGTCGACTCGGCCGACATCGGAGGCATGGCTTCGAGCTTCTTCAGCTCCTGGATCGCCTTGTCGAAGACATCCTTGGGCATGCCGGCGGATTCGATCTTCTTCTTCAGATCGTCGAACTCGCTCTTTTCGCCGCGTCCCAGTTCCTTCTGGATGGCCTTGATCTTCTCGTTGAGGTAGTACTCTTTCTGCGCTTTCTCCATCTGCCGCTTTACGCGCGACTGGATATTGCGATCCATGTTGAGCTTTTCGATTTCGAGCTCGAGTACGGCAGCGACTACAGTAAGGCGCTCCGCGGGATCGAAGACATCGAGGATGGCCTGCTTCTCGGGGATCTCGAGCTGCAGATTTGCGGCGATGGTGTCTGCGACCTTCGCGGGCTCGTCCGTGCGGACGGCGGCGATCATGGTCTCGTAGTTCAGGGACTGCTGCAGCTTGACGTACTGCTCGAAGAGCGAGACCACGCGCTGCACAAGCTGTTCAACTTCCGGCGTGTTTTCGAGCTCGGCGGAACCGGTCTGCAAGGTGGCGACAAAGAAGCCATCGGAGTCGTTCATCTCGACGGCGCGGGCACGCTCCAGACCTTCGACCAGCACCTTGATGTTGCCGTCGGGCATCTTTACGCTCTGCACGATGTTGCCGATGGTGCCGACGGAGAAGATGTCCTCGGCGCGCGGCTCGTCCATGCGCGCATCGTGCTGTGTGGCGAGGAATATCTTCCGGTCGCCGTTCAGCGCTTCTTCAAGGGCACGCACGCTCGATTCACGACCGACTACGAAGGGCGTCATCATGTGCGGGAAGATGACCATGTCGCGAATGGGCATCATGGGCAGCTTGCGTACATCGTTCGCATGACGGCTGCCGATCGGGTCCTTTTTATCGCGGGGTTCTTTTGGCTGAGTCACAGGATCCCTTTCTCTGTTCCTTGTTAGATGAACTTTAACGCATTCCGTCTCGCGGCGTTTGAACTTCGGTTACCTCGAAAGGAGCATGCGCGGCGCAGAACTGTGTGGGATGAAAACAAATGGAGGCGAGCCTGGTGGGGCCCGCCTCCATTAAGTAACCGTCTGTCTTGAAGTTGTACGTCAACCGGCTTTTTCCAGCAGGGAAACGGAGAGATCGCGGTTCTTCACCATTTCCGCTGTGATTTCGAGTTCCTTGATCTTCTTGTTGCTGGGCAGGTGGTACATCAGGTCCAGCATCAGCTCTTCGAGGATCATGCGGAGACCGCGTGCGCCGACCTTGCGCGCAAGCGCTTCCTGCGCGATGGCCTTCGTCGCATCTTCGCTGAAGGCGACCTTGACGCCCTCGTACTCGAAGAGGCGCTGGTACTGCTTCAGGATGGCGTTGCGGGGCTTGGTAAGAATCTCCACCAGCGCGACTTCATCGAGTTCGTCGAGGATGCCGAGCACGGGCAGACGTCCCACAAACTCGGGAATGAGGCCGAAGCGGATCAGATCCTGCGGCTCTGCCTGGCGAAGCAGTTCCGCGTCGCGCTGATTGCGGATCGTGGCATCGCCCGCGGCATCCTTTTCTGCGATGGCCTTGAAGCCGAGTGCCTTCTTGCCGACGCGGCGTCCGACGACACGCTCGAGTCCGACGAAAGCGCCGCCGCAGATGAAGAGGATATTCGTGGTGTCGACCGGCGTGAACTCCTGGTGCGGGTGCTTGCGTCCACCCTGCGGAGGCACGTTGGCGACAGTGCCCTCGAGGATCTTCAGCAGGGCCTGCTGCACGCCCTCGCCTGAGACATCGCGGGTGATCGACGGATTCTCGTCCTTGCGGCCGATCTTGTCGATTTCGTCGATATAGATAATGCCGGTCTGGGCGCGGGCGACATCGCCATCCGCGGCCTGGAGCAGCTTGAGAATGATGTTCTCGACATCTTCGCCGACGTAACCGGCTTCCGTGAGCGTGGTCGCGTCCACGATGGCGAAGGGCACATCGAGCATCTTGGCCAGCGTGTGCGCCAGCAGCGTCTTGCCGCTGCCGGTGGGACCGACCAGGAGGATGTTCGACTTCGCGAGTTCCACATCATTGCCGCGCGTCCGGTTCATTTGGATGCGCTTGTAATGGTTGTAGACCGCGACGGCGAGCTTCTTCTTGGTGGTCTCCTGGCCGATGACGTACTCGTCGAGGAATGCCTTGACTTCAAGAGGCTTGGGCAGGTGGGCGGGAGCCGCACCTGCAGGAGCCTCGCCGCGGTCGTCCTCGAGGATCGAGTTACAGACCGCGACGCACTCGTCGCATATATACGCGCGTGGATAATCGCTTGGCGAAGAAATCAGCTTGGCGACTGCGTCCTGCGATTTATGGCAGAACGAGCAACGGAGAGTGTCGTCCGAACCCGTGCGCGTTTTCATGCTTCAGCTCCTTCAACTTGCCTGAGTAAACCTAGGTACGCGGCCGATCGATGATTTCATCGATAATGCCGTATTCCTTGGCCTGGGGGGCGTTCATGATGAAATCGCGTTCCACGTCGCGTTCGATACGCTCGAGCGACTGGCCCGTGTGCTTCGACATCAGAGTGTTGGTGATTTCACGGATGCGCAGGATTTCACGCGCGTGAATGTCGATATCGGTGGCCTGGCCCGAGAGCCCGCCCATCGACGGCTGATGGATGAGGATACGCGAGTTGGGCAGAGCAAAACGCTTGCCCGCCGTGCCGGCCATGAGCAGGAATGCGCCCATGCTGGCGGCCTGACCGATGCAGAAGGTCACCACGTTGTTCTTGATGTACTGCATCGTGTCGTAGATGGCGAGTCCCGCGGTGATGGAGCCGCCCGGGGAGTTGATGTAAAGCTGGATGTCTTTTTCCGGATCTTCGCCCGAGAGAAAGAGCATCTGGGCGATCACGAGGTTGGCGATCTGGTCGTCGATGGGCGTGCCAAGGAAGATGATGTTATCGCGAAGCAGACGGGAATAAATGTCGTAGGCGCGTTCGCCGCGACTCGTCTGCTCGATGACCATGGGTACGAGTGCCATATCCAGCCTTACTCTCAATCCTTCCGCGATGGAGTGACGTTACAGCCTGCGAAGATCGCGCTCTCCGCAGGCCAGAAATCTGCGTTTAAGCAAGCCGCTCGTAGAGCAGATTTCCTGTCTTTTCCCTGCGTAGTTGTTCACGAATTCTAGCCAGCGACCCATCATTCGTCAAACGTTCACGAAGCGTTTCGAGGGGCTCGCGGGTCTGCAGAGAGATGAGCTGAAGCTCGTTTTCGAGCTCGTCATCGGAGGCTTCGACATTCTCAAGTGAAGCAATTTTGTCGAAGATCAGCGTGGCCTTCACTTCGTTCACAGCCGAGTCACGCTGCGCCTCGCGGAGACGCGCGAAGTCGAGCTTGCGCATGTCCTCGGGGTTCATGCCCTGCTGCGCCAGAGCGCGCAGGCCGCGGTCGAGACGGGCATCGACCTGGTTCTGCACCAGAGCCTCGGGGATCGGGAAGGTGTACTTCGCGATCAGGGCTTCGGCCAGCTTGTCGCGGGTCTCGGCCTTGGCGCGGCGGTCCTTGTCGTTCGCGAGGTGCTCACGCAGCTTGGTCTTGAAGTCCTCAATGCCTTCGTACTCGCCGAGTTCCTTGGCGAATTCGTCGTTCAGCTCGGGTGCGATCTTCTTCTTGATGCCCTTCACTTCGACTTCGTAGGAGACGGTCTTGCCCGCGAGGCGGCGATCGCCGAACTCAGCCGGGTAGGCCACTTCGAGCTTGAGCTCCTGGCCGGGCTTGGCGCCGCGGAGAGCGTCGTTGAAGGCTGCGAGGGTGTTCTCACCGCCTACTTCGACTGGCACGTCGGTGCCTTCGATGGGCTGCTCGCCGGCAGCGGCGGCTTCCTCACCCTGGATTTGACCCTTGAAGCTGATGACGGCAAAGTCGCCGTCCGCGAGCTCGCGCTCTTCTTCGACCGGCTCGAGGGTCGAGCGCGAATCGATTACGCGGTTGAGTTCGGCGGTGAACTCTTCTTCGGTCAGCTCGGCGGTGGACTTTTCCACCTTGATGTCCTGGTAGCCGTCGAGGTTGATCTCCGGCATGACCTCAAAGACAGCCTTGAACTTGAGCGGCTTGCCGTCCTCGAGCTCGAGCTCGGTGACCTGGGGCTGCGAGATGGGCTGGATGCCCTGCGCTTCGATGGCGGTGCGGAAGTGCGTCGGCAGCACGGACTCGACCACGTCCTGGCGGATGCCATCGTTGAAGCGGCTCTTGATCAGCGTCTCGGGCACCTTGCCGGCGCGGAAGCCGGGGATGCGCGCCTGCTTCTGGTAGCGCTTGACGACGGTGCGGAAGGCCTTCGAAACTTCGTCGGCGGGAATCTCGACTTCGACCTCGCGGGTGAGTTCGGGATTCAGGGCCGGGCCATGATTGTGCGCGTGATCGTGGTGC
The DNA here is from genome assembly GCF_047605705.1 of Silvibacterium sp. Lineage (NCBI taxonomy): Bacteria > Pseudomonadati > Acidobacteriota > Terriglobia > Terriglobales > Acidobacteriaceae > Silvibacterium > Silvibacterium sp. The sequence goes on from NZ_JASGFD010000005.1 coordinate 20,698, forward strand.
GCGTGGTCATGATCATGATCGTGGTCGTGGTGAGCGTGATCGTGCGCTTCCGCCGTGGCTTCCGCGGCGTTCGTGTTGGTGTCGACAGTGTCAGTTGTGCTCAACGTATTGCCTTCCAGATGTGTCCGTCCAGATGGTTTGCGTGCGTTCGAGCGGGCCGGAACCCCCGGCGAAGACGCAGCGGTGGACGCTTCTACTTATGGTACGGAGCTTCCGTCCGGGCAGCAAGTGGACCTGCCGTCCAGGCAGCCGCCTTTGGCCCCCGCTCCCGCCAGCCGCGATCCGGATTGGAGCCTCATTTCGCCCTTCCGGAGCGGCCTTTGGCCGCTTCGATTGGAATAGCAAAGGGTGAGGGACTGCTTTATTGGGTGGAATCGAGGAATTCCTCATAGCGGCCGAGGATGTAGAGGTCGGTCATGCCGGCGATGTAGTCGGCTACGGCCCGAGGCGCGCCCTCGGTCTCGACGTCGGGCAGTTGGCCGGGGGGCATCCGGGAAGGTTCCTCCACCCAGGCCTGGAAGAGCGTGGCAACCACTTTCTCGGCTTCGGAGCGGCCCTCGGCCAGCTCCGGGGAGCGGTAGAGGCGTTCGGCGAGGAAGGCCTTCGCCTCGGCGCGCTGGGCCTCGATCTCAGGGGAGAGAGAAGCCAGCCGCTCGGGATGGTGGCGGATTGCATCCAGCGAGAGCGCACCGGCGGCCTCGACGCGGCGGGCGGTCTCGGCGATCAGATCGCCAACCAGCGCGTTGAGCATGCGCTTGAGGGCTTCGTTGAAGACCAGCTTGTCGCGGGTGTCGGGATACTTTGCCTGCATCGGCTCCCAGAACTGGCGGAAAAGCCCGACGTGGGCGATGACCTCCTCGAGGGAAAGGATTTCAGCCTCGAGGCCGTCGTCGAGATCGGCGGTGAGATAGGCAATTTCGTCCACCACGTCGATAAGCTGGGCTTCGAGCGGAGGACGCAGGTCGAGGAAGTACTCCGCGAGCTCAGGATGGTCGGCAGCAGAGTAATCGCGGGAGTGCTTGATGATGCCTTCGCGGACGGCCAGGGTGAGATTGAGGCCGCGGAACTCGGCGTAGCGAGTCTCGAAATACTCGACGATGCGCAGGGCGTGGAGATTGTGGTCGAAGCGCAGGCCGTAGGGACGCAGGGCGCGGTCGAGCGCGTGCTCGCCGGTGTGGCCGAAGGGCGGATGTCCGATGTCATGCACCAGGGCTAACGACTCGGCCAGCGGCTCGTTGAGGCCGAGCGTGGCGGCGACGGTGCGCGCGATCTGCGCTACCTCCATGGTGTGCGTCAGCCGGCTGCGGAAGTGGTCGGAGGAGCGATGGGTGAAGACCTGCGTCTTCCCGGCAAGGCGGCGAAAGGCGCGGGCATGGATGATGCGCGCGCGGTCGCGGTCGAAGGATGGCCGGTAGGAATGGGGCGGTTCCGGATGCTGCCGCTCGCTGAGCGGCCCCTCGTTGGGGACCGCGCAGGCGGGCGGCAGCCGGTGGATGGGATCAGTGCTGGTCGCGGTCATGGGTTAGCGCTCATGGGAGCCCGTGGACGCCGTCCATGCTCTATGGGGGCTCGCCGGGTTACTGCTGCTTCGCGGTGTTGTCGGGCGTGTAGCCTTCCCGGGCAAGCCGGACCCGCGCGTTATCGAGGCGTTTCTGCACCTTGTCGACGTCGCCCGGATCGATGTCCGCCGGCAGTGTGTGCGAGTAATCGTTCAGCGACTCCTCCCACTGCGAGGCGGCCAGCTTCAGGCGGCCGGTCTTCTCATAAAGCTCGCCGAGATGGTCATGGACAGTCGCATCGGTGGCGTTGCGTGAGACGGCGCGACGGAGATCATCCTCAGCCTGGTTGTACTTGCCGAGCTTGAAATAGGCCCAGCCAAGCGAATCGAGATAGGCATAATTCTGAGGGTCGAGTTCGACGGCCTTCTGGATCATGCTCAGAGCTTCGTCGAGCTTCATGTCGTGGTCGGCGAGCATGTAGCCGAGGTAGTTCAGGGTCATCGAGTTCTTCGGATCGATGACCAGCACCTGGCGGAATTCCGCCTCGGCCGGGGCGAACTGCTTCTGCCGCTCGTAGAGCACGCCCCGCAGGAAATGGACGTAGAGCTTGTCGTCCGGCTTGGTGGAAAGCTGCTCGGCCTCATCGATGGCCTGGGCTGCGTCCTTCCACTTGCGGAGGCGGGTGTAAATGGTCGCCAGCGCGCGATACACTTCCAGGTCGCTGGGCTGCTTCGAGAGCAGCGACTTGGCGAGCGTGATGCCTTCGTCGGCCTTGCCGTTGTCGGCGAGCTGCGTTGCGAGCATCAGCTTGCGGGCGCGGTTCGAGGGGTCCTTGGCGACGGCATCGCGGGCGACCTGCGTGGCCTTGTCGTATTCGTGACCGTCACGATAGGCGTCCACTTCGGACTCATACGCCTGGTCGGAGAATGCCGTGCCGAGGTCGGCCAGCTTCTGCCAGGTGGCAGCAGCCTTTTCGGTCTGGTTGGCTTCGCCGTAGATGATGGCCAGCCGCTCGAGGAAGAGCGCATGGTTGTTCTTCTCCGGCTCGGAGTACTGGCCGGAGGTGTGCTCGGAGTCGGCGGTCAGCTTTTCGAAGATGGCGATGGCTTCGTCGAAGCGGCCAAGCGTATCGTCCAGCAGGCCTTCCTGGAAGGAAATCTCGATGGAATCCGGGGCCAGGGCCTTGGCCTTCTTCAGCGTGGCGAGGGCGTCTTCATAATGACCCTGCCGGCGCTGGATCTCGGAGATGCGCAGCAGCGCTTCGGGATCACTGGGATCGCCCGCGGCGACATCCTGGAATGCCTTCAGCGCAGGCGTGAGCTGGTTATCGGCCAGCAGCAGCTTGGCGAGGGCGCGCTCGGCGTCGAGGCTGTCGGGATCGAGATCGACGGCCCGCTGGTAGGCGGCGATGGCGTCCTTCGTGTCCTTATCGTGCTCGTAGGTCGCGCCGAGGAGGAACTCGGTCTTCGCGGTACGGTCTTCCGGCGGCACCTGGTTCAGGATCGAGATGGCGCGCTTGGTGTCTCCCTGCTCGGCATAGAGGCGGGCAAGGCTGAGAGCCGTCTCCTCAGAGCTGGGATCGATCTTCTTGGCGGCATCGAACTGCTGCTCGGCGTGCACGGAATCGTGCGCGAAGGAATAAAGCTGGCCAAGGAGGAGGTGATCTTCGACGGAGTTGGGCTCGAGCTGGACGATGGTGTTGTATTCGTCGATGGCGAGCTTGAGGATTTCGTCGGAGGCACTGTTCTGCTGGCCGTCGCTCAGCGTGCGCAGATAGATGTTGCCGAGGAGCTTGTGGGCCTCGAGGTTCTTCGGATCCTTCTTGATCTGGTCCTGCGCGGCCGAGATGGCGTCGCGGATGCGGCCGGTGCGGTAGTAAAGCTCGGCGAGGCCGTTGTTCAGGAATTTAGAACCGGGATCGTTATTGAGGGCGAGCTTGTACTCTTCGCCGGCGCGCGTGGCGTACTCGGAGCGGCCGGTGGTCATGGCCAGCTCTTCGTATTCGTGGGCGAGCATGTAGTGGTAGTAAGCCTGGGCGCGATCGGCCTGCTGGCCGGCATCGGCGGAATTCTGAGCAGGGGGCGTGGCCGGGGTCGCTGACGCCGGTCCGGACTGCGCCGGAGCCTGGGCGAAGGCTGCGGAGCCCAGGGCAAACGTGGCAAGAGCGAGGCTGGCGATGCGGCAGAGAGAGGGACGGCGCGGCTTGCTGGTCATGATGGCTGGAACTTCCTGTGTCGGATAGACGGCCGACCGGTGCGATAAGATGTGCGGCGCTGGCAAAGAGTACGGCAAAGCGGTACTGCGGCGTGTCTGTGGCCTGCTGGCTCCGGTCACCCGGTCCTCGACCCAGGCATGCTCCCAATTTAAGACGATTGTAACCCGGTTGGGGTTGGTGGCTGGAAACGGCGATGGAGAGGCGGGGATAGGGAGTTTCTTTGGAAATTACAAACCCCTGCCGGAGCAGGGGTTGTACTTTTCCTCCCAAATGGGAGCCTGGATTCGATATTGTCCCTAACCGCCGGGTTTCGATGCTCCCGCTGATGCGCGACCAGCGGGAGCGGGGTGCCGAAGGGGGAAGGCCTGGACGGCCAGTCCCCCGCAGCAGTTTAGTGGCGGAAGTGGCGCATGCCGGTGAAGACCATCGCGATGCCCAGCTTGTCGGCGGCGGCGATGACCTCGGAGTCCTTGACCGAGCCTCCCGGCTGGATCACGGCCGTGGCTCCAGCGGAGACGACGACTTCGAGACCGTCGGGGAAGGGGAAGAAGGCGTCCGAAGCGGCCACGCAGCCTTTGAGCGGCAGCACGGCCTTCATCGCGCCGAACTTGGCGGCGTCGACTCGACTGGTCTGTCCGGCCCCGGCGGCGAGCAGCTGACCGTTTTTCGAGTAGACGATGGCATTGGACTTGACGTGCTTGCAGACACGCCAGGCGAAGAGCAGCGCCTCGAGCTCGTCTTCGGTGGGCTTGCGGGCGGTGACGACCTTCAGGTCTTCGGCATTCACGTAGCCGCGGTCGGCATCCTGCAGGAGCAGTCCGCCGGAGACCTGCTTGACGACGCGGGCGGTCGCCGAGGGCCGGACTTCAACCAGGCGCAGGTTCTTCTTGGCGGCAAAGCGGGCCTTTGCGCCTTCGGAGAAGGACGGGGCGGCGATGGCCTCGACGAAGAGCTTGGCGATTTCCTCGGCTGCGGCTTCATCCACCTCGCGGTTGATGCCGATCACGCCGCCGAAGGCGGAGATGGGATCGGCTTCGAGGGCCTTCTGGTAGGCCTCAAGGATGGTTGCGCCGGTGGCCGCGCCGCACGGGTTGGTGTGCTTGATGATGGCCACGCCGGGCTTGTCGAATTCCTGCGCCAGCTCCCAGCAGGCATCGAGATCGACGAGGTTGTTATAGCTGAGCTCCTTGCCCTGGAGCTGGGTGCAGCCGGCGACGCCGGTCGCGGTGCCATCGCTGTAGAGGGCGGCGTTCTGGTGCGGGTTCTCACCGTAGCGCAGGCTCATCTGCAGGGGATAGTTGATGCGCAGCGCCTTGGGGAACTCAGCGTCGGAGAAGTGGACCGGGGCTTCCGGCTGCTCTGCGGAGTCGACGCGCTCGAGGGCGTTGGCGATGGCGGTGTCATAAGCCGCGGTCACGGCGAAGGCCGTCCTGGCCAGCTTCCAGCGGGTCGCGCGCGAGAGGCCGCCGGTCGACTTCAGCTCCTCGGAGAGTGCTTCGTAATCAGACGCCGCGGTGACGATGGCGACGTCGTCGAAGTTCTTGGCCGCGGAGCGGACCATCGACGGACCGCCGATATCGATATTTTCGATGAGGTGCTCGAAGGACGCCTTGGGATTGGCCGCGGTCTTTTCGAAGGCGTAGAGGTTCACGACGACCATGTCGATGGGCTGGATGCCGTGCTCTTCGACAGCGGCGCGGTGCTCGGCGTTGCCGCGGATGTGCAGGATGCCGCCGTGGACCTTGGGATGCAGGGTCTTCACGCGGCCGTCGAGCATCTCGGGGAAGCCGGTGAGGTCGGAGATGTCGAGAACCTTGAGTCCTGCCTCACGCAGGGTGCGGGCCGTGCCGCCGGTCGAAACCAGCTCGACGCCATGGGCTTCGAGCTGCTGGGCGAAGGCGACGAGGCCGGTCTTGTCGGTAACGCTGAGGAGGGCGCGCTTGATGGGCTTGATGCCGGGCGTAACGGTGCTCAAGAGGGTACTGCTCCTGGATGCAGTCATGATGACCGCAGAGATAACGACAACCCTTCAGTGTAGCGGGTAAGTGAGGGCGGCGCATCCGATGTCGGGAGGCGGCGACGTCACGGTCTGAAATGGCCGCGCTATGATCATCAGGAACCTGACGGAGAGCATCAGAATCAGGACGGAGGGCGACGTGGCAGCCTGGCTGGCAGTCATCATCGGTGCGGCAGTAGCGATTGTTCTGTCGTTCAGTTCGGTGTTCTTCGCGCGATCGAAAAAGTCCAAAACGTAGAGCGGGACGCAGGACTAGAAATGGAGCCTGTTACGCCTGGCTCTGTCTGGCGCGTTCCTGGGCGGATTGCGTTTCTATGAAGCAGGCCCGGGCGTGAGCGAGACGGTTTCCTCTCTTGTTTTGTTGAGGTCCATTGCCGGCGCGGTTGCGTGATCCATGGCGGTATAGTGAGAGGGAAGACTGCACGGATGATGGATCGAGATTCGAACTGGTCGGCTGCAAAGGCCGGTGAGCGGCAACAAGGGGTTTTCGGATCGGCAGGCGAGGCCAGCCGGGGCGCGGCATTCTCACGCAACGAGCCTGAGATCCTGCCTCCGGGCGCCGAGCCCGGTTCGGGCAGCAACGGCGGATGGGGCTGGCAGGGTAGCCGGCCCGCTGAGCCTGCCTATTCGAATTCTTCCTCTCAGAATTTCGAGCAACAGGGCGAGTGGACGCCCAGGCCTTCCGCGCCGCAGCGCAAGCGCCATGCCTGGACCTTCGCGCCGGCGACGTACACCCTGCTGGGTATCAACTGCCTCGTTTTTCTCGGCATGGTGCTGACGGGAACTTCCATGATTTCGCCGACGACGGCGCAATTGCTGAAGTGGGGAGCCAACTGCGGGCCGTACGTGCTGGTGGGCGGCGAGTGGTGGCGGCTCTTCACGGCGATGTTCGTGCATGTGGGCATCATCCACATCGCAACCAATATGTGGTGCCTTTGGAACCTCGGGCTTCTGGCCGAGCCGCTGATGGGGCCGTTTGGCGTGGTCGCAGCGTACGTGCTGACGGGCTTTGCCGGAAACCTGCTGAGCGTGGCGCGCCATCCGGGACTCAGCTTTCAGAATGGGCAGATGGTTCCGGCCGATTCATGGATTGTCGGCGCGGGGGCGTCCGGGGCGATCTTTGGCCTGGCCGGGGTGCTGATCCTGCTGCTCAAGTCCAAGCGTCTGCCCATTCCGGCCATCGAGACGAAGCGGCTGCGCTGGAGCGTGATCCAGTTCGCTATCCTGAATTTCGGCATCGGCCTCTATACTGCTTTCGGCAAGAGCCCGGTGCAGATCGATAACATGGCGCACCTTGGCGGCTTCCTCGGCGGCCTTGCGCTGGGGATGCCGCTGGTGCCGCGCGTAGGTTCACCGCGCGCGCTGTTTGAGAGACGCCGGATGCTGGCGATTGGCGGCATGGCCTTTCTGCTGGCTCTGCTGACCTACGGCCTGCATTCCTTCTGGCGCTAACCACTGCGCGTGTAGCCACTGCGCGTGGAGCGAATCGCCTTCGGCACGCGCTCCCTTTGGTCGCGGTTTGGCATTCCTCTACTTCTCTCTTTTGCTTTTCCGCCAGTCGGAGTTTGGACGGGACACCCTCGTCCCCGCTCTGTGGGGAAACAGCAGGTTCCTCCGCTGCGCGGCCTTCGGCCGCTCCGGTCGGAATGACAATGTCTGGGCAAGCTAGCGCTTCTGAAAAACGAAACCCCGGCGCCTGAAGGGCTTCAGGGCCGGGGTGCTGGGAACGATGCTAAGAGCGTGGGTGGAATGTCTTCGCCGACGGGGGAAGCGACGGCTGGAACCTAGCGGACTGCCGTGGCGGCAAACTTCTTGACCATGGCCAGCAGAAGCTTGCGATCGCTGTCGTTCAGATTCGACGAGTAACGGCGAATCTGGGTGAGAAAGCGGAGCTCGTCGTCGGAGAGCTTCTGCGGGTTCAGCTCGCGACCGAGGGAGTCCTCGGCGAAGAACTGTGCCAGCGGGAGATCCAGCGCCTGGGCGATTTTGGCGAGTGTGTCGAGAGAGGGCACGGTGTGACCGTTCTCGACCCGGGACAGATAGCAGCGCAGGAGGCCGGTACGCTTTTCGATATCGCCTTGAGAGAGACCCTTCTGCAGGCGATATCCCCGGATGGTTGTTCCAATTTTCATAGACATGGCTATGTCCGCACTTTCCCCTTCAATACCTCTGGATGGGTTTTGGTGGAGGTATTGGCTGCATAGTTAACATGCTGGAAATCGCGATGCAAGATAAATCTTCCTGGGACACCGGTTAAGTCCCAAAATGAACCAGACTTGGTCCAATTTGTGGCTGTTTACCAGCTGTCTCCACCCGCAGGCGGCGGCCAGGCTCCAAGGAGCTGCCGAAGCAGGACGATCCGGCCGAGGTGATATGCATCATGGGTAGCCAGGCCAAGGAGTTCGTCTTCGACGGTGAGCCGCAGTGTGCCGGTGCGGGAGGGGCGGTCGAATTTGCGCGCGAGTGTGGCCTCGTCCCCGGCCATGCCGAAGGCGATTTCGAGGCCGTCGAGGAAGCGGCGGAGAAGCTGAGCGAAGGGTTCGGCAGCGATGGCCTCCGGGGCGGGAAAGCCTTCCGAAGAATGCGGCGGATAGGGCGTAAGCTGCCCGGTGATCCAGTCGAGGGAGAGCTCGAGCCAGAAGGCGAGGTGCCAGAGCTCCTCGTAAATGGTGTGCGGTGCTCCGGGGACCGGGGTGTGCGCCAGCTGCTCTGTCAGAGCTTCGAGGATACGGGCAGGGGGTGCGCCATACCCGTCGGAGACAAGGTTGCGCTGGAGTTCGTTCACGGGATCAGGCCTCTGCGTGCCTATGATAGCGGGTAGCGTCGCCTGCTTCGTTCAGGAAATGGAAGCAGATCGTTTTTGTGGCCACGTCCGGATGCATCTTGACGCATCCAGGGAAGCGCTGCGGACATCGGAAGAAGTGAACGCGGGGAAAAATGGAACGAGCAATTGCATGGCCAGTGTGGCGGGAGCGCGCCGAGACCGAGGCGCGCGAGGTCTGGCGCATTGTCGTGCTGATTTATAACGAATTGTGGCGGACGCGGGCGTTCACGATCGCGGCGGCGCTGGCGTATTACTTCCTGCTGTCGCTGGTGCCACTGATCGTCATTTTTTCCTCTCTGTTGCAGTTTTTGCCGGTTCCCGATGTCTTTCAGGGGATGTTGAACCTGATGGCGGAGGTGGTGCCGGCGGATTCGCTGAACTTCGTCGAGACGATCCTGGCGAGTATCCTGACGCCGAACCGGGGCAAGCTGCTTTCCTTCGGCGTGGCCGGCTATCTGTGGGCGGCTACGGGCGGGTTCTCGTCGTTAATCGAGGCGTTGGATATTGCCTATGACGTTCCGGACAAAAAGCAGAGGAGCTGGTGGCGGAACCGGTTGCAGGCGCTGCTACTGACCTTCACCAGTGGCGGGCTTGTCTCCATCTCGCTGGTTGCGCTGCTGGCGGGGCCGGAGTTCGGTCACTTCCTGACGCGGCTGCTGCCGATCCCGCAATCCTTCGAGCACCTGTGGCCCCTGCTGCGGCTGGCGGTCACCTTTCTCACGTTTTTCCTGAGCCTCGAGCTGATCTACTATCTCGGCCCGAATACGACCCATCGCTTTTCGACGACGCAGCCGGGGGCGCTGGTGGCGATCACGGTGTGGTTCCTGGGTTCGACCAGCCTGAGCTACTACCTTGGCCACCTTTCGAACTACAACACGACGTATGGATCGATGGGAGCGCTGGTGGGCCTGATGCTGTGGTTCTACATGACGGCGGTGGCGATCCTGATCGGAGCGGAGCTGAACGCGGAGCTGTGCAAGCGGCGGGCGCTCAGGGCCAGGGGGTAGGGGGATAGATTTTTGCGGCGCACCGGGGGGGTGCGTGTGGACTATCTGCCCTTTGCCGCTACTGCCAGTTGATCTTCTGAGAACCCGAGCTCCTGCTGATAGCTGGGAGAGTGTCCAGGGGCGCGTGAGGCAGGTGGTGCCTTTTTCTCCTTCTTCATCCACTGGAAAGCCACGGCGGTAAGCCCGAGAGCGCTTAGAGTCAAAATCCCGATACCCATAAATAAGCTGGTCATGGCCGACGCCTCTCGATTGCGATTCCCAGGGCAAGAATTCCGATTCCGATCAGAACCGTGGTGACCATGATGGCGATCAGTTCCCAGACTGGCCACGCACGATCTTTATACGCCTCAAGTGGAACAAAGACGATGACGAGCACCGCGATCTCACGCACAAACTCACCGATCATCTCTGAAACGGAAGACTTTTCCCGTTCGGACAAGCCATGTTCCTCGATCTGGGGTGGAGGCAGTTTAGCGCTACCAATCCAGCTTGCCTAATACTCTGATTCCTATCGGCTGACGCAGGTTCCCATATGAGTCAGACAGAAGCATACTGCGGCGCGCCGGGAGAGATGCCCGGCGCGCCGTTTGTGTTTCAGGCATGCGTGAAGGGCGCGGTGATGCGGCCGTTCCAGTTGGCGGCGTTGCGGGCATCGTCGCTTTCGAGGTGGTAGCCGACGATCTCCGGGATGAAGCCGCGGCGGGCGCGAGGCCAGAGCTGGGCGAAGACGGTGTCTCCACGGCCGGCGTTGGTGTGCTCCTCGGGATAGCGGGTGATGCCGGAGACGGAGGGGTTCCAGAGTTGGAAGAAGCCGATGGGCACATAGCCGCCGGCGTGGCGGTGCATGACGCGGGTTCCGATAGGGAAGGCGTGCATGTGGATGTAGGTCTCGGCCTCCTGCTGGAGGCGCGGCTCGCCCTGGAAGGCGGCCCAGGCGGGGTAGCCGCGGACGTTGAAGCGATCGATGCCGTAGACGCAGCGGGGATCGAGCTCGGCCTGCTGGAGCAGGAGGCGTGTCTGCGGCGGCAGGTAGATGTCGGCGTCGAGGTGCACGGCCCATCCTTTGAGGGAAAGCGCGGCAAGGCCGAGGTTGATGCCCTTGCCCTTGTGAAATTCGCCCTTGCGGCTCTGCAGGAGGTCGGTGGGGATGCACTGTACGTGGTGGAACTCGCAGAGCTTGCGGGTGGCGCGGTCCTCGTAGGATGTGATGACGACAATGCGGTCGAAGAGGAACTTGTTGTGAGGCAGGGTGTGGGCGAGGAAGTCGGAGTATTGGTCGCAGACGACCACAGCTTCGAGCCGGAAGGGCTGCGGTGGGCAGGTCTCGGGCTGGGGGCAGGGATTCGGCTGGGGTGGATTCGGGTCCTGGTAAGTCATCGCGGATGATCCTCGGGCGGCGTGATGAAACGGGTGTGTGCGCAGTGGGCGCAATAGAAAAGGCCGTCCGGATATGCCGGACGGCCTTTTCTTCTCTATTACTAGTTTAGCTGTGCGAGAGGAAATAAAATGCGCCGGCGGAGTCGGCGCAAATGGATGATTTCAGGTGGCTTGCGATTTCTGAGGCAAGCTTGGGGCTTGACATGGATCTCGCTGCTTGCCACACCCAAGTCAAAGTTGCGTTTGAGTGGGCCAACGCCGGGTTCGTGCTCTCCCACGTCTCAGAATCAAGACGTGGGGCACCCGGTTTGTTCCCCCACACAAGCCAATTTCGGGCTTGTATTGGCCACCCGTCCGTCCCACGTCTCAGGATCGAGACGTGGGGCACCCGGTGCGAACCGCTGGACGCGAAGTCCTACTGCATGTGCATGCCGCCGTTGACGTCGAGGGTGTGGCCGGTGATGTAGGCGGCCTCGTCGGAGGCGAGAAAGCGGACGGCGTGGGCGATGTCCTGCGCGGTGCCGGGGCGGCCGAGGGGGATGTTCGTGGTCATGGCCTCGCGCTGCTTGTCGTCGAGGACAGCGGTCATCGCGGTCTCGATGTAGCCGGGAGCGACGGCGTTCGCCGTAATGCCCCGGGAGGCGAGTTCGCGGGCCAGCGACTTGGTGAAGCCGATGAGTCCGGCCTTGCTGGCGGCGTAGTTGGCCTGCCCGGCCTGGCCGGTTTCGCCGACGACCGAGGAGATGTTGATGATGCGTCCCCAACGGGCCTTCATCATGGAGCTGACGAGCGCCTGCGTAAGCAGGAAGGTGCCGGTGAGGTTGGTGGTGAGAACCGAGTCCCAGTCGGCGCGCTTCATGCGCAGCAGAAGCGTATCTTTTGTAATCCCGGCGTTGTTGACCAGGATGTGCACCGTGCCAAAGTGCGCGAGGACGGCCTTGGCGCCTTCCTTGATGGAGTCTTCGCTCGAGATGTCGAGGGCAAAGGGCTGCGCGGTGCCGCCGGCGGCGGCGATCTCCTGTGCAAGCTCAGCGAGGGCGGCTTCATTGCGGGCGGCGAGAGCGACATTGGCTCCGGCGCGGGCGAGTTCGAGGGCGATGGCGCGGCCGATGCCCTGTGAGGCTCCGGTGACGAGGGCGGTTTTTCCGGTCAGAGAAGACATGCTTTGGAGATTGTAATCTCGCAGCGGCTGCGTGCAGGACCAGCCATCCTGGCCTCTCGCCTTCGGCCTCCGCTCCCTTTGGTCGCGAGCTGAGACGAAGGCAAAGGGCTCAGTTCTGGATTGACAGGGGTGAGGCAGGCCTCTACGATTTGGCGGCTTTCTCCCCCCATCTGCAATTCTGACCTGGCTTCGGAGGTGAGGTATGTCGTGGCGTCGATGTGCGGCAGTGACGGTGCTGCTGATCGCGGTATCAGGCTGCAAGACGGCTGAGGATGCGACAGCCGCCGCCGCGCAGATGTCGGCGACGGCGAAATCGCTGAGCGACTACTACGCGGCTCTGGGCGTGGTGCTTACGGCGCGGGATGCGATCGGGAAGGTGAATGAGGCGCTGTTCGAAAAGCCATATCCCGAGGCGAGCCGCAAGGGCGTGCAGACGACACAGGCAGAGCTGGCAAAACGCACGGCGATGGCGACCGATCTCTCCGCCCTGGCTGCGGATTTCGCTTCGCTCGCCGGCTCGAAGGCCTCCGACGACGTAGCAACAGCGTGTGGAAAGCTCGAGACCGAGGTCGATGGCCTGGCTTCGCATAAGGCGTCCTCCACGGAGCAGGCTGCGATCAAGGCTGGTATCGAGGCCCTGGTGACAGCGGTGAAAGAGCACAAGGAGCGCGAGTCGGCGAAGGCGATGGATTCGGTCGCGAGCGGGCTGAGCGCGCTTTTCGATAAGGAAGCGCCAGAGTGGCGATCGGAAGAGGTGGTTTATCTGGATCTGGCGGCGACATTGGCGGGAAATCTTGCGGATGAGAATGCTGTGGACAGTGGCGCGCTGCTGAAGCCCGCGCTCGATCCCTTTGGGCTTGCGGCCGGACCGGTGACTCCGGCGACGGGTGCGAAGCTGGCTCCTTTGCTGAAGCAGCAGATCGCAGAGAAAAAGACGGCACAGCTCGCGGCCTACGATAAAGCGAGCGCGGCCATGTCCGATGCACTCAAAGAGATGGCGACGCGTATCCATACGGTGGCAACCGAGCAGCCGATGAAGTTCCGGCTGCCGCCCCCGACGATCGACGGTGTGAAGCAGTGGACAGACCAGATTCTGGCGAAGTGAGGACAGGACGATGGCGAACGCGCTGGACGATGTGCAGGAGACTTTCACTACGCTGGATGCGCAGTACAACACGCTCCTGATCGGTTGCAAGACGCAGGCGGATCGGGACGCGTTGAAGGCAAAATACGCGCTCGCCCAGCAGAATTATGACGCCTGTGTGAATAAGCTGCTGAGCGACGACGATGCGACGGTCGCGGCGCTGGACAAGCAACTGAAGACCGCGAATGTGCAGGTGAAGACGGCTGTCGCGCAGATGGGCAACATGCAGAAAGTTATCGGGGACATTACGACGGCAGTGAGCTACGGCTCGCAACTTCTTTCGATGGTGTAGCCGTCTCTAGGTCCAGCTACCTCCGACAGGGATTTTTCATCCTCGCGGCGTGAGGAGGCATCTGTTACTTGGAGACACCTTGGCAAATACAGAAAATGTACGTGTGCCTGCTGCGGTGAGCGGCGGTACTGAGCCCACAGCAAAAAAGACGACTCATCCGAACCTGATCCTGGCGATCTGTTGCATGAGCCTGCTGATTGTGGGTATGGATGTGACGATTGTGAACGTCGCGCTGCCTGCGATTCAATCGAACCTGCATGCGCGATTCAACCAGCTGCAGTGGATTCTCGATGCCTACACGCTGGTGGTGGCGAGTTTCCTGATGCTGGGCGGCTCGATGTCGGATCGTTTCGGGCGGCGGCGCTTCTTCCAGATCGGCCTGACGATCTTTACTATCGGATCGTTGCTGTGCAGCCGTGCGGCGACGATCGAGCAGCTGATCGGCTTCCGGGCTCTGCAGGGCTTCGGCGCATCGATGCTGAACCCGGTGGCACTGTCGATTATTGCGATGGCGTTCCCGAAGCCGAAAGATCGCGCAAAGGCTGTGGGTGTCTGGGGCGCGGTCGCGGGTGTTTCACTTGGCGTTGGGCCGCTGATCGGCGGCGCGCTGACGCAGACCGTCGGATGGCGTTCAATCTTCTGGATCAATGTGCCGGTAGGCATCGTCGCGTTCGTGTTGGCGGCGATCTTCGTGCCTGAGTCGAAGGCGCCGCGTGCGCGGCGGTTCGATCCGGTGGGGCAGGCGCTGGTGCTCATCGGGCTGTCGGCACTGACGTGGGGCGTGATCGAGGGGCCGCACTCGGGATGGAGCTCGGACCGGATCCTTGGATTATTTGTCACAGCGGCGGTTTCATTTGTCGGTTTTATCCTCTATGAGCCTCGTCGTCGCGATGCGCTACTGGATCTTCGATTTTTCCGCAGCGCCCCGTTTACAAGCGCGACGATGCTGGCGCTGAGCGCCTTCTCCTGCTTTGCGGGCTTCCTGTTTTTGAATGCGCTTTATCTACAGCAGGTGCGTGGACTATCGGCCTTCCGTACCGGGCTGTTCACGCTGCCGCTCGCGGTAATGATGATCCTGTGCGCGCCGTGGTCGGGACGGCTGGTGGCTGCGCGCGGAACAAAGCCTTCGCTGCTGATGGCGGGCGCGGGCTTCGTGCTGGCCACGCTGATCCTCACCAACCTGGGGCAAACCACACACGTGGGCTGGCTTCTGCTGTCGTACGCGCTCTTCGGCATAGGCCTGGGCATGGTGAATCCGGCGATTACGAACAGCGCGGTCGCGGGCATGCCGCTTTCACAGGCGGGTGTGGCGGCGGCTATTGCTTCGACGAGCCGCCAGGTGGGCGCGGCGCTGGGTGTGGCTGTCTCCGGTACGGTGGTCGCGGCGAGCCGTGTGCACGGCACGGACTTCACCACGGCGACGCATGCCATCTGGTGGACGATGACGGCGGCAGGCGCGGCGGTGCTGGTGCTGGCGTTCGTTTCGACCTCGGCATGGGCCCACAAGACTGCGGAGTCGGTAAAGCATCTGCTGGAAGAGCGACACGCGTAGAAAAGCCAACGTCTCAGAAGCGAGAGGTGGGCCCCCCTGCCTCCTATGGGAGTAGCGCATGAGGAGAGGCTGCTGGTAGGCTGACTTTTCTTATGAAAAGCCTGATGCCTGCCTCGCGCGCAATCCGATTTGTCACAGTGACTTCACTCTTTTCGTTCTCTGCCGCGCTGGTGGCGCAATCCGCGCCGCCGGGGCTGGTGGTGGAGACGATGCCTGCGGAGCAGCGGGCGAAGATCGATGCCGCGGCCGAGAAGGTGCTGGCTACAACGGGCGTGCCATCGGCGACGCTCGCGGTCGTCGAGCATGGGGAGATCGTCTACACGCATGCGTACGGCGATGCCCGGCTCGATCCGAAGTTGATTGCGACGCCGGAGATGCGCTATTCGGTAGGCTCGATCTCGAAGCAGTTCACCGCAGCGGCGATCCTGCTGCTGGAGCAACAGGGCAAGCTCTCGATCGACGACAAGGTGTCGAAGTATCTGCCGGACCTTACGCGCGCGAACGATGTGACGATTCGCATGCTGCTCTCGCACACCTCGGGATACCAGGACTACTGGCCGGAAGACTACCTGATGCCTCCTATGCGCGAGGCGGTGACGGCGCAGCACATCCTCGATGTGTGGGGCAAGAAGCCGTTGGATTTCGAGCCGGGAACGAAGTGGCAGTACTCGAATACGAACTTCGTGATCGCCGGGCGCATCGTGGAGATGGTAAGTGGCGAGGACCTGATGGAGTTCCTGCAGAAGAACGTCTTCAAGCCGCTGGATATGGAAGCGGTGTGGAACTCTGATGCGAAGAAGCTCGGCGATACCGATGCCGAGGGATACATCCGCTACGCGCTTGGACCGCTGCGCCCCGCGCCGAAGGAAGGCAGGGGGTGGATGTTCGCAGCAGGGGAGCTCGCGATGCCCGCGTATGATCTCGCGCAGTGGAACATCAGCATGATGAACCGCTCTTTGCTGGCGAGGAAGTCCTACGATGAGATGGCGGACAGTGTGAAGCTCAAGGACGGAACGGACTCGCATTACGGCCTGGGCATCTTCGTACGGCAATTCAACGGGCATGTGCTGTGGGAGCACTCCGGGGAAGTGTCGGGCTTCACGGCAGAGAACATGGTGTTCCCGGATGACAAGCTGGCGATCGATGTCCTGACCAATCAGGATGCGGCCTCGGCAGGCAGCGGGATTGCAATTGCGGTCTCAGATCTGTTGCTGGGTTCCGGTAGCCATGAGGCGCATCCAAACGCGGCGTTAGACCAGGCGAAAATGATCTTTGCCGGACTGCAGCAGGGCAAGATCGACCGCTCATTGTTTACCGAGAATTGCAACGCGTATTTTGGCGATCAGGCGCTTGCAGATTTCAAGAGCAGCCTCGGACCGTTGGGTACTCCGTCAGAGTTTACGGAAGGGCACGAGAGCCTGCGCGGTGGCATGACCTTTCACAGCTTCATTGTGAAATTTGCGGACCGGGCGCAGACACTGCACGTGACGACCTACACGATGCCGGACGGCAAGCTGGAGCAGTATCTGGTGATTCCTGCGGAGTGAGATTGTCGCCGAGGTTTGTGATGCTCCACCTCTCAACTTCGAGAGGTGGGACACCCCGATCCTCGCTTCTTGGGGAAACGCAGGCCCTTCCACTTCGCTGCGCTCAGGTCGAGATGACAGAATGCGGAATATGAACATGTGAAGCAAAGAGAAAGGCCGGCGATATTCTCGCCGGCCTTTCTGCTTTTGTGCTGTCGTCAGTCTACGCGGCAGACTTCTTCGCCTTGCGCACAGGCTTCTGCTCAGCCTTGAGTCCCGCTTCGCGGATGGGCTTCTCGTGCAGCAGCAACTCCGTCGCCTGGAACTCGGGGTTGGCGTGGAACCAGCGCTGTACGGCGTTGTCGGCGAGCAGGTTGAGCAGCGACATCATGGCCATGCCCTGGTGGTGGGCCATCCACTCGCGCACGACAACCGGTTTACTTGTCGACTCGCAGAAGTCTGCTGCCTCGTAGAATCCGTAAGCGCCGACCCACTGCATGCCTTCCATGCGGCGCAGGTTGCGGATGACCTCCTGCTGCTCGACGCTGACGGCGAGGAAGGTGGAATAGGGAGAGACGACAGGGCCGGCGGTCGCGTCGTACTTGAGCGAGATGGCCGGGATTCCGAACGCCTGGTAATGATAGTGACCGGCATCGTCGGTCTTGCCGAAGCCCGATTCGGAGATGCCCCACGGGATGCCGTGCTGACGGCCGAACTCGCGCTGGATGTAGACCGCTGCGGAGAGCGAGCGCGAGATGAGTGTGTCCGGATAGTTGCGCATCCAGAGAGCGGGCATCAGGTACTCGAACATGGTGCCGGTCCATGAGAGCAGGATGGCGCGGCCGTAGGCCATGGTGTGCACGCGGCCCATCTTGAACCAGCCCTGCTGCGGCAGTTCACCGCGCGAGACAGCGATGAAGGTCGCGATGCGCGCTTCGGAGGCGAGCATGTCGTAGGTGGCTTCGTGGAGCTTGTGCGTGGCCAACTCGTAGCCGATGGAGAGTAACTGGCGGCCCTTGTCAGCGAGGAAGGCGAAGTCCATCTCCTCAGCGGCACGGAGCGCGCCGTTCGAGACGGCGAGCAGGTGCTCGGCAAGCGCGGTGAGACGCTGGCGCACGGCTGGCAGCTCGGAGCGCAGCTTCTCGATGAGAATGCCCTGCGAGGAGCTATCAGTAGGCTCCATGGCATTGACGGTGGCCCAGGCGCGGGCGAGGCGCTGCTCGAGCTGGTCGAGAAATTCGGGAGCGTTTTCGACGGTAGGCACGAGGTTCTTGTCCTTCACGCCCTGCTCGACGACCTCGCGCAGCGAGGCATACTCGCAGGAAAGCCAAGGCAGGTATTCGCGGAGGAGCGTGAGGATCGCTTCGAGCCGCGCGCGGGTTTCGCGAAGCCACCATGCCAACTCATCCGGCGAAGGCTTGGTGTATTCGGGAAGCTGTTGCAGCGCAGGAAGCTTGGCCGTCTCGGCGACCCACTGCAGCCAGTCGAAGAGGCTGGCTGAGCGCGCGGGGACGGAACGCCCGGAAAGCTCGGAGGGCAGGTCTTTCTGTAACCGCAGCAGTTGCCAATGCGTTTCGAGTCCGGTGAAGAGGATGGGCTCGAGCACCGGGCGATGGAGCAGCTCTTTTGCTCCCGTCCGCAGCGTATAGAGCGATGCTACGAGGTTGCCGCTATCGACCGAAGAGACGGTGATGGGCGTGAGCGGCTTGAAGGTGTGCGTGTCGTACCAGTTGTAGATGTGGCCGCGGAACTTTTCGAGGCGGTCCATCGCTTCCAGGCTGTGCAGCGAGAGGTCACAGAACTCGGGCAGCGTGAGGAAGCCCATCTCGACCGCCGCCTGGCGTGCATTGAGCAGCAGGCCGAAGTTGGTAGGCGAGACGCGCGCGGCTTCGAAGAGCGTTTCTTCTTCGACGTTGTCGGGGATGAAGTAGTTGTGCCGAGCGCCGCCGAATTCATGGAAGAAGCGCCAGATGCGCAGCGCGTGCTGGCGCATCCAGGCCTCGTCCTGCATAGAGAGCGGCGTCTTTTCCTCGCGCGGGGCGCGATTGAGCCAAACGGTAATGCCGCTCTCGAGTCCCCAGAGCAGCAGGATGGGGGCTGCGACGAAGAGCGCTTTGAAGTGGAAGAAGGTGAGGATGAAGGCCAATGCGAGCGCGAAGACCGGCGAAGCCGCGAGATAGCGATCGACCGGAGTGCGCTTGGCCTTGTTCGATTCGGCTTCGGCTGCGGTTTCCCATTCGAGCAGGCGCTGACCGGTGATGAAGCGGCGCACGAGCGATCGCACGATGGCGTCGAGCGAGAGCATCGTCTGGTGCGGCAGGAAGACGAGGTTGAGCAGCGTGATGACGAGTGCCTGGTAGAAGCCGAGCAGGGCTTCGCGCACTTCGCCGGGTGTTTCGCTGGCCATGGCGCGACCCAGGCTGAAGACCAGCTGCACGAGCGTCGGCGCAAAGAGCAGGCCGAGTGTGACCGCGGTCCAGAAAATGGGACCACCGGGCAGGCCGAGCCATCCGGCAACGAGCAGGATCAGCGTGAGCGGCTCGACCAGGGAGCGGCGCAGGTTGTCGAGAATCTTCCAGCGAGAGATGTTCGAAATCGGATTGCGGACGAAGCGGCCGGACTCATCGGGCACGCGTGAGAGCAGCCACTGTGCAATCTGCCAGTCGCCGCGCACCCAGCGATGTTTGCGGCGGGTGTAAGCCGAGTAGTGCGACGGATAGTCGTCGATGACCTCGATGTCGGTGGCCAGTCCCGCGCGTGCGTACGCGCCTTCGATGAGGTCATGGCTGAGCAGCGAATTGCGCGGGAAGCGGCGATCAAGCACCGAGTGCAGAGCGGCGACTTCATAGATGCCCTTGCCAGTGAAAATGCCCTCGCCGTAGAGGTCCTGGTAGACGTCGGAGACAGCGCGTGTGTAGACGTCGAAGCCGGTCTGGCCGGAGTAGATGGCGGCGAGGCGTGAGCGCGAGGCACTCTGCACGCTGACGCCGACGCGGGGTTGCAGGATGCCGTATCCGGCGGTGACGACGCGGCGCTCGGGGTCGATGATGGCGCGGTTGAGCGGGTGCGCCATAGCGCCGACCATGGATTGCGCGGTGCCGCGCGGCAGCTGCGTGTCGGAGTCGAGCGTGATGATGTACTGCGTGCGGGCGAGGACGGTCATGTCGCCGGCCTTCACGGGGAAGGCGTCGAATTCGCCTTTGAGGTACTTGTTCAGGTCGAGGAGCTTGCCGCGCTTGCGCTCCCAGCCCATCCACACGCCCTGGCGCGCATTGAAGATGCGATGGCGATGCAGCAGGAAGAAGGAGCCGTGCTTTGGGGCCGATCCTGCATAGCGCTGGTTCAGGCCATCAATGAGGCGAACGGCGAGATCGACGAGCGGATCGCGATCCGACTCACGCGGACGCGCAACGGAATCGGGCAGATCGGTGAGCAGCGCGAAATGGAGATTCGGATCCTGGTTGGCGAGGAAGCGGACTTCGAGCTCACCGACCAGCTCGCGCACCTGCTTTTCGTTCATCAGCAGGGTGGGTACGGCAACGAGCGTGGTGAACTCAACCGGGATGCCCTTGCTGAAGTCGAGCTTGGGGAGTGCCGTGGCCTTGAAGATCGCGGTGACGGTGTTGTTGATGAAGTCGATCGCAGTCTGCGAGACGGGCAGCAGCAGCAGGAAGAAGGCGAAGGTAAGGCCGCCGAAGACCGAATGATGCGGGACGAGCGGCAGGACGATGGCCGCCATCAGCAGGATGGTGAGCACCTCGATGCCGATGATGAAGAAGTCGTCCGGATTGCGACGCAGTGCGAGGCGTGTGCGATCGATGAAGTTGGGATGGTAGCCGATGTGGCGCGCCAGCTCGGGGAAGCCGCGGTCGATTAGGTAGTAGCCGACGTGGGCCTGCCGCAGGTAGACGCGCGGGTCTTCGATGCGCTGCTGTTGCGCCTTGGTTGCGAAATCGATGGCTGCCTGCGCGACTTCGGACTCGGAGCGCTCGGAGTAAAAGGCGATCTCGGCGACACGCTTGCGGTAATTCTCGCGGCTGTCGAAATCCATCTTCGGATAGCCGCCTGCGGGGTCTTTCAGCAGGATGGCGTCGAAGGCGACCAGCGGCTCCATGAGCGAGGTCCAGTCAGCGTGGCCGAGCTGGCGGAGGCTCTTGATGCGCGCGGTGAGCAGCTGCGGCGTGCCGGCGTCGGGCATCTGCGGATGATGCAGCATGGCATCGGCCTGCACGAGGATCGAATCCAGCAGCGCGAACTTCAGGAATGTGGGCAGGATCCAGAGCTCACGAAGCTCGAGCGGATCGAAGGACTGCGCTTCATCCATCCAGATGCGCAGCGCCGAACCATTCCACACAGACTTCGCGCCTTCAAGATACGCAGCTGCGATCACTGCGACGCGCGGCTCTTCGCCGAGAGGCGAGACGATGCGTGGCAGCTTCGGTACCTTCTTCTGCACGGAGAGCATCTCGGTGATGGCGGCGCGGAAGAGGCGGGGATTTTCGCGGATTTCGAGCAGGGGATTGGGGCCCTGCTGCGCGGCGCTGGAGGGAAGGTCCTCGAGCTCGGCTAACAGTGCATTCAGCGCCTCTTCGGCCTGCTGAATGCGCGGCGCGAGAGTGACGCGCGACTGCGGCCGATGAATGACCGACCACTGCGCGGTGACGGTGCGAGCGTGCGCACGCATTTCTGCCGGGACTAGGCCGGCTTTATCGAGGATTTCCTGATCGATCGCGGGAACCTGAAACATGCGTCTCCATCATCGGTAGCTGGCGGCCTGCATTTCAAACATGCCGGCGTAGCGGCCACCGAGGGCCATAAGCTGGGAATGGGTGCCTTCTTCTACAAGCTGGCCGCCTTCGAGCACCACGATGCGGTCGGCCATGCGAACAGTGGAAAAACGGTGAGAGATGAGCAGCGCCATCTTGCCTTCGGTCAGTTCGGCAAAACGCTCGAAGACTTCGAGCTCGCTGCGGGCGTCGAGGGCTGCGGTGGGTTCATCGAGAATGAGAAGCTGGGCATCGCGCAGGTAGGCGCGGGCGAGGGCGATCTTCTGCCATTCGCCACCGGAGAGGTCAACGCCGGTCTCGAAGCGGCGGCCGAGCTGCTGGTCGTAACCATCGGCGAGCTTGGCAATCACGGTGTCGGCAAGGCTCTTGTGCGCGGCCGAGACGATCTCTTCTTCGGTGTGCGGGACTTCGATGTGGCCGACGAGGATGTTTTCCTTCGCAGTCATCTCGTAACGCATGAAGTCCTGGAAGATGACGCCCATTTCATGATGAAGGTCATCGAGGTCGTAGTCGCGCAGGTCCACGCCGTCGAGCAGAATCTGGCCCTCGGTGGGGTCATATAAGCGCGTGATGAGCTTGACGATGGTGGTTTTGCCCTGGCCGTTTTCGCCAATGAGCGCGATGCGCTCGCCGGGGTGCAGCGTGAAGTTGAAGTCCTTGAGCACGCGGCGCTGGCTGCCGGGATAGGCGAAGGAGACGTTGCGGAACTCAAAGCCGCGCTGGATGGGGCGCGGAACCTTGATGCCGTCAGGCTTGGAGTAGACCGTCGGCTTCATCTCAAAGAACGCAATCAGGTCGGTGAGGAAGAGCGCCTGGTCGGCGATGCCGGATGCGGTCGAGAAGGCCTGCATGAAGTTGTTCGAGGCCTGCTGGATGGCAACGGTGATCAGCGAGAAGACGCCGATGCTGGGATACTTTCCGGTGACCGCCTCGTAGATGGCGAAGGCATAGGCGCCGTAATAGCCCGCTGTGCTGATGAGCGAGAGCAGTCCGCCCCAGAGGAGCTTCTTGTTTGCGAGCGCGACGTCTTCGTCATAAATACCCTGCGAGAGTGCGCGGAAGCGGTCGGTGAAATAGCGGCTCAGGTTGAAGAGCTTGAGCTCCTTGGCCGCTTCCTTGCTGCCTCCTACCTGCCGCAGGTAGTCCATCAGCCGCTTGGCCGGGGTCTGGCGGAAATTCTTGGCGTAGCCGAGGAAGGCGAAGTGCGTCTCGCCGAAGAAAGAAGGCAGCACGCCGGCGATGAGCAGCAGGATCATGCTGGGCGAGCGGTAGATGAGCACGCCGCTCCAGATGAGGGTGAGGACCGTGAGCTGGAAGAGCCGGCCCATCTGCTGGATCATGGCCAGCCGGTCGGTGGCCTGGGCGCGGGCGCGCTCGAGCCGGTCGTAGAACTCGGGATTCTCGTAGGTGGTCAGGTCGAGCTGCGCGGCCTGCTCCATCACCTGCACGCTGACGTGGAAGGTGTACCGGTTGGCGAGCAGCTGGTCCGTGTAGTCGATGGTGCGCGACAGAATGCCGGTGAGCAGCGCGAGGATGATCTCTGCGACAACCAGCCACCAAAAGTAAGGGTACTGCGGCTGGTGCTGGAAGGCGCGGGAGACGCCGTCGAGGATTTTGGCGGCAACGATACCGATCAGCAGGCCCAGCACCGGGACAATGACACGCAGGATCAGCCCCCAGGTGACGACCGCGGGGCCGGACTTCCAGACGATGCGCAGGACCTGGGGAACGTTCTTGAGGGCGCGGACGCGGTCTCCCCATGCGCTGTGGGTGCTGGCTTGCTTGGATTCACTCATGCTGATTCGATCTTCCCCGGTGTTTCGACTGGTCTTCGCCTTATCCGCCCGGTAGTTACAGTGCTGGGACAGAGCTGGAAGCGCCCTCATTGATCGGGGACAAGGCACTCACTTCGATGCTAAGTGCGTGCCTGCTGTTGTTTTTGGCCGTGCCTGGGACAGAGACACAATGGCCATGAGAACAGTATGAAGGATTATCGGGCGCTCAGAAACTTGAGGGTGTAGGCGCTGGTCGGCTCGACGGGGTGGGCGAGCACCTTGAGATTGGCGAGCTGCTGCTCCATGGCAGCCCAGCGGGCGGGGTCGAAGGAGCCAGCTGCGGCCGGATCGTTGGCAGGGTAAATAAAGTGGCCGTCGCGCAGGGCCTGCCAGGTGAAGTTCATCTGTTCGGCGGTCATGGCCGGGTTGCGCTTGAGCAGCTCCGCGTTCACCTCGGTGGGGTCGGCCATGTAGTCGCGCCAGCCGCGCAGCGAGGCGCGGACGAACTTCGCAACGACGTCAGGATGAGCCTGCGCGTAGCTTTGCGAGGTGAAGAAGACGCGATAAGGATCGTAGCCGGTGTCGCTGATGAGCAGAGTGCGGATGTCGGCCCCGGCCTTGCGGGCGAAGAACGGCTCGGAGGTCACGAAGATCTGCTGGATGTAATTCGGGTCGGCGAGAAAGTTGGCGATGGAGTAGGTGGCGGGAATCTCGCGGACGGTCTTGAGCTGGTAGCGGGCAACGATGTACTCGAACCAGGTGGCTCCGGTCTTGATGGCGACGGTGTGGCCTTCGAGGTCAGGGAAGGCGTGCACGGGGGAGTTGGCGTGCATCATGATGCCCTGCGGGTCGTGCTGCATGGTGGCGGCGACGGCCACTAACGGCTGGCCCTGAGCGACAGCCTCGAGGATGCGATCGGACGAGCCCATGGCAAACTGCGCGGCTCCGAGCGAGACCTGCTGTTCGGCGATGACGTAAGGACCGCCGGGCAGGATGGTGACGTCGAGGCCCTCGTCCTTGTAATAGCCCTTGAGCAACGCCTCGTAGAAGCCGCCATGCTCGGGCTGCGGATACCAGTCTGTCTGGAATTTGACCGAAATGAGCCCGTTGGAGCCGCTGCTATGACAGCCGGCAAGGACGACAATCGAAAGCGAAAAGGCGACGCAGCGGAGGACGGCTCGAAGCATACCCGAGGGTAGCAACGCGATGCGGATGCGACAACAGAATTACGAGCCGTGCTGCGACGGCGATTTCAGGCCTCGAGAGAAAGCGCTTCTCCGAGCCGATGAGCGAAGGCGAGCAGGTTCACATCGGCTCCGCGCGGCGCGAGCAACTGCATTCCTGCGGGAGCAGCGGGGAGCACGACTGCCGGGTATCCACCAAGGCTGGCCGGTGTGGTGTAGCGCAGGATTCGCGGGCGGTTGGGCGCCTGGTCCTCACCTGCGACGAGATGCGGGACGGGCAGTGCGGGCAGGAGAAGGAAATCGAATTCCGTGAAGAGCGCCGCACTCCGCTCGTTGAATTGGGCATGTTGGTTGCGGAAGCCGGCAATCTCCTCTGCGGATAACGCCGCGCCCCAGCGCAGGCGGTCGGCAATGGCGGTCTCGAATATGTCCGCCTGTGGATCTTCGTAATGGCCTTTATGGAGAAGCGCAGCCTCATGGGCCTGGATGGGCGCGTAGATATCGTAAGCCCCGGTCCAGAAGGAAGCGTCGCAGTCTGCAACATGTACGCCGAGGCTTCGCATGCGCTCGACCCATTGATTTTGTGCGATGAGGATTGCTGCATCGCATTCGGTGACGAGTTCGCCGGTGATAATCCCGACGCGGAGGTTCGTAACAGGCGCGCCTGTGGGGGCGTCGAGTTCGAAGAGCGCGTTTGCCAGCAGCGGCAGGTCGCGCAGGTCACGGCAGAGCCAGCCGATGGTGTCGAATGTCTGCGCCAGGTGCGCGCCTCCCCGCCAGCTGCCGAGCCCAAGCGAGGCGCGGTATCCGGCGAGGCCGCAGACCGCTGCAGGTACGCGGATGGAGCCTCCGGTATCGGTGCCGATGGCCGCGAAGGCCGACCCCTCCAGAATCGAAGCTGCCGATCCAGAAGAGGATCCGCCGGTGAGCAGCGTGGGCGCGCCGGGCTGAACGCAGTCGCCGTAGTCGCGGTTCTCACCGGTGATGCCGTAGGCAAGCTGGTGCAGGTGGGTCTTGCCGGTAATGACTGCGCCTGCGCACTTCAGTTGTGTAGCGACCCATGAGTCGGCAATGGCAGGTGTATTGTGCTCCGCATAAAAGCGCGAGCCGCTGCTGGTCACAAAGCCCTCGAGGTCGAAGCAGTCTTTCAGTGCGACAGGAAGAGCGTGCAGCGGTCCACGTTCGGCGCGAGAAGAGCTGGTCAAGAGCTGGTCAAGAGACCACTCTTCATTACGCGCGAGATATGTGTTGCGAGAAGCGTTGCCGTTTGCGCGCGCAAGTGCTTCGAGGAGTATTTGCTCGGAATAAGTTTCTTTTATAGCGAGAGAGTGAAGCAGAGAAGCAATGGACGAGCGGGCAGACGGCATGCGGCGATTGTATCTGTAGCCGTATCTGCGCTGTGCATAAAACTAGCGATGGAAAACCGCCTCGCTCATGCTAGATTGCGCACATGGGAAAACCTTCAGGCTCTGCGCGTGATCGGGATATCGCGATCATGACGGAGCTTGTGCGTTTCACGGCGAAGAGCCTTGCGACGCCGAGCCCGGTGCCTTTCGGCGCCGCAATCGTCCATACGAAAACAGGCGAACTGCTCTATCGCGCGCGCAACGCAGTGATGCGCGAGCATGATCCCAGCGCCCATGCTGAGCTGCGCACCGTGCGGCTGGCGTGCAGAAAGCTTGGGTCCGTGTCGCTGAAGGGCTACACGCTTTACACCACCTGCGAACCGTGCCCGATGTGCATGGCGAATGCGCTGTGGGCGGGGCTCGACCGTGTGGTCTACGGCGCGACCATCGAAGATGCGAACCGGCACTGCCGGCAGATTCAGATCGCGGCAGAAGAAGTATCGAAGCGCAGCGATATGCCGTGCGCAGTGGATGGTCCGTTCCTGCGCGAAGAGTGCTACGGGCTGTTCACCGATCCGCGTATGTTGCATGCTTTTAAGAAGTGGAGCACACGTAGAGAGAAAACATAACGGAGGGCTCGAGTGTCCGAAGTTGAAGTGCGTGATGTCTTTGCTGTACTTGAGAAGGGAATTCCTCCGCTGGTGGGCGATGCGTCGCGGTTTGTGACTGCGCCTGCGATGGTGGAGCGGCTCTCAAAGGACTTCTACTGGTATTCGCCAGTGCTGCGCCCGCAGCTCAGGGAGAAGCGTGGCGATGCAGTTGCACTGCCGGTGAGCTTGGACGAGATCCGCGCGATCCTGAAGTTTTGCTACGCCGAAGATATTCCGGTCACGGCGCGCGGCGCGGGCACAGGGAACTACGGACAGGCGATTCCGCTCGAAGGTGGCCTGGTGCTCGACCTCTCGAAGATGGAGGCGATTGAGGAGATTACTGCTGAGGGCGTGGCCATATGCGAGCCGGGCGTGAAGCTGGGTGTGCTTGAAACGGAAGCGCGCAGGCAGGGCTGGGAGCTGCGATGTTATCCGAGCACCATTGCCAAGGCGTCACTGGGAGGATTTCTCGGTGGAGGCTCGGGGGGTATCGGGTCCGTGAGCCATGGCGGCCTGCGCGATTTCGAAACCGTACGCGCACTCGAGGTGGTGACGATGGAGGCCGAGCCCCGCGTCATTCTGCATGAAGGCCTGGCTGTGCACGACATTCTGCACGCATGGGGCACAAACGGGATTATTACGAAGATATGGCTGGCGCTTACGCCGGCAGTCGAGTGGTCGCAGATCGTAACCGCATTTGATACCTATGCGGAAGCTTTCGATTTCGCCGAGAAGATCGCAGCTGAAGATACGTGGACGAAAAGACTGGTGACGGTCTTCGAGTCGCCAATTGCGTCGTACTTCACGCCGATTGCGAAGTATGTAGAGGGCAGCAGGCATACGGTCTTCTTTCTCATTGCACAGTCTCAGCAGTCCGCACTCGAAGTAGCCGCCAAGGCCGCAGGCGCGAGCGTGCCTTATGCTGGCGCGTACAGCGGGCTGCGTACCGTGCCGCTGCTCTCCGACTACACGTGGAACCACACAACTTTATGGGCGATGAAGCAGGATGAGGCCTTTACCTATCTACAGTGTGGCTTCGATCCGGATCGCGTCCGCGAACAGATGCGGTTGCTAAAGAAAAAGTTCGGGGAGGAGATGCTGCTGCATATGGAGTTCATGAAGAACGGCACGGGCCGCGTGATTCCGGGAGCCATTCCATTGGTGCGCTTCACCACGGAGGAACGGCTGCGGGAAATGATCGATTTCTGCCGCGCAAATGGCATCTTTGTCGCAAATCCGCATGTGAACAACGTGGAGGATGGCGGCCGCTTTCGTGAGGATCATGTGCAACTGGTGGCGAAGCGGCGTTATGACCCGAAGGGATTGCTAAACCCGGGCAAGATGCTGAGCTTCGCTCCGCAGAAAGAGACGGCGCAGGCATGAAAACGTGGATTCCGGACACAAGAAACTTTGCCTATTTGCAATGGCCGCAGGTGGACGCGCTGCCGCGCGAATCGACGCTGCTGGTGCTGCCGACAGCCGCGATCGAACAGCATGGGCATCATCTGCCACTGGCGACCGACACGCTCATCAATAATCTGCTGCTGGGCAAGGCGCTCGAGAAACTGCCCGCCGATATGCACGTCTATGCGCTGCCTCCGGTCTGCTATGGCAAGAGCAATGAGCACATCGGCTTTTCGGGCACGTTGTCGGTTTCGTCGACGACCTTCCTTGCGATGGTAAGGGATATTGGCGCGAGCATCGCAGCTGCAGGCTTTAAACGGCTGGCCCTGTATAACACGCACGGAGGCAACTCGTCGCTGGTAGATGTGCTGGCCCGTGATCTGCGCGCTGAGTTCGGGCTGCGCACCTTTTCACTCTTCGGCTCAGGTGGTATCTCGTTCGATGGTTTGAGTGAGCAGGAGAAGGCATACGGCTTTCATGCCGGTGAGATCGAGACGGCATTTCTTCTGAGCGCGACGCCGGAGCTTGTCGATACCTCGGCGTACACCGTGAACTATATCGCGCAGGTTGCGAAGCCGGAACTCCTGAAGCCGGAGAATTCCGCTGCGAACTTCGCATGGCTGACACGTGATATTGCGGAAAGCGGTGTCATGGGCGATCCGCGCCCCGCAACCGCGGAGAATGGAGCGCGCTGGGTAGAAGCCGCCGCTACGCGTATTGCCGAAGCGCTGATGGCGATGGTCCGCTACGAGAATTTGTATCAGCCATGAGTGCAAAATGGGTTGACTGTGGCGATGGCGTGCGGTTGGAGCTCGGTGTTGAATGCGCGATGGCCGATGGCGTGGTGCTGGCTTCCGACCACTACTATCCGGATCAGAGCAAGTGGGGCGTAGGACCACATCCGACCTTGCTGATGCGGCAGCCATACGGGCGCGATATCGCGTCGACGGTGGTCTACGCGCATCCTGTATGGTTCGCGCGGCATGGCTACAACGTCGTGATTCAGGACGTGCGGGGTCGTGGCGATTCGGGTGGCGAGTTCTATCCTTTTCGCCACGAGCGCACAGATGGTGCGGAGACGATCCGCTGGCTGCGCACGCGGCCGGAATCGAATGGCCGTGTAGGAATGTACGGCTTTTCATATCAGGGATTGACGCAGTTGCTGGCTGCAGCAGAGCAGCCGGAGGGGCTGTTTGCGATCGCGCCGGGCATGGCGGCCTGCGATCTCTATCGGGGATGGTTCTATCACAATGGCGCGCTACGGCTGGCTTCGAGCCTGGGCTGGGGCCTGCAGATGCTGAAGATGGATGCGCGTAGATTGGGCCTGCGCGAGGCGACCGACAGGCTGGAAAGAGCATGGTCTGCGCTGCCCGGGCAGTCCACTGTGCTTCCTTTCGGCAAACATCCTGCAATCGTGGATCCTGCGCTGCCGAGCTACGTGCGCGACTGGTTTGCGCAAACCGAGGCAGGTGCCTACTGGGAGGCTCTCGATGTGAGCGCGTGCCTCGAGCAGATTGATGTCCCGGCGCTGCATGTCTCCGGTTGGTATGACACCTATCTGAAAGGTACGATCGATGGGTATCTCGCCCTGCGTAAGCATGCGGCGACGGAGTTCGCGCGCGAGAATCAATACCTGCTCGCCGGGCCGTGGGTGCATATCCCGTGGGGCGATCGCATTGGCGAGGTGAACTTCGGGGCCGAGGCGTTGCTCGATACCGATACTGTGTTGCTGCGCTGGTTCGATCACTGGTTGAAGGGCGATGATTCGTTCGCGCATGAGCCACGGGTGCGGCACTTCGCGCTCTTTGAAAACAAGTGGCATGGAGCTGAGAACTGGTACGGCCAACAGGAAATGAAGCTTCACTTGTTCAGCAATGGGCGGGCGAACTCCCGCAAGGGAGATGGTGTGCTGCAACTAGAAGCACCGGAAGGCGAAGCGCCATGTGACGTTTTCGTCTATGACCCAGAGGTGCCGGTGGTGGCGCCGGGCGGCCCGGCGTCGATGAGTGGCGCCACGAACCAGGCGGCTGTGGAAATGGGGAACAACGTTCTTGTGTATACGACGGAGCCGCTCCTCGAAGATGTGGCGGTCTTTGGCTCGCCGCGTCTGGTGCTGTGGTGCGCGGCTTCGGCAGAGTCGACGGACTTTACCGGAAAGCTGGTGCGGGTAAGGGTAGACGGAATCGCGGACTTCGTCTGCATCGGTATCGCACGGTCGTCCTATCTGTTCGGTGACAGTTATAAACCCGATGCCGTGATGAAGTGGGAGTTCGAGCTTGAACCGACATCGTGCCGCTTCACGTCCGGAGAGCAAATTCGTCTCGAGATTGCGAGTAGCGCATTCCCGCTTTACGACCGCAATCCCGGAACGCGGGTGCAATCGGCTGAGGCGACCTCGTGGGATTGGAAGCGTTCGACGCAGTTTGTGTTTCACGACGGAGAACGGCCTTCCGTGCTTTATCTGCCGTTGCGAGGGGATGCCTGATGGCGACAGCAGCAATGCATAAAAGAGTGCCGCAGATCGTGCTGGAAGGCGTGGCGAAGCGATACGGGCAGGGGAGGACGATTCTCGATCCTTTCGACCTCACGGTAGAGAAGGGAGAGTTTGTCTCGCTGCTTGGGCCTTCGGGGTGCGGAAAATCGACGCTGTTGAAGCTCATCGCGGGGCTAAGTCCGGTATCGGCTGGAGAGCTGCGTATAGATGGAATGACGCCGAAGGATGCACGCGAGACGATGTCGTTCTTGTTTCAGGATGCAACGCTGCTGCCCTGGCGTACGGTGCGGGCGAATGTCGGACTGGGGCTTGAACTGGAACACGCGACGCGTGATCGGCGGCGGGCCAAGGTAGATGGGCTTCTGGAGTTGGTCGGCCTTGCTCACGTGGCCGGAGCCTATCCGCGTGAGCTTTCTGGTGGGATGAAGATGCGTGCCTCGATTGCTCGCGCGCTGGCGACTGATCCGCGCTTGCTGCTGATGGACGAGCCGTTTGCGGCATTGGACGAGATGTCGCGCGACCGGATGGGCGAGGAGTTGTTGCGCTTCTATGAGGAGCAGCGCTGGACCGTGATGTTTGTCACTCATTCGGTTACAGAGGCGGTGTTTCTCTCCACGCGCATTGTTGTATTGGCGCCGAATCCGGGGCGCATTCACGCCGATGTGCCAGTGAGATTTGGATCGATGCGCACCGCAGAGCTACGCGGCACGCCGGAGTTCGAGCAGAAGGTCGTCGAGGTGTCGCGGTTGCTTAGAGAGGCGCGGCCGGCATGAAACGTATCTGGGTGCTGTTGAATGCGCTGGGGATTTTCGCGGTGCTCCTGCTCCTTTGGCAGTCGATCATCTGGATCAACCATGTGCCACCATACATGCTGCCCTCGCCGTGGCGCGTGTATCAGGTGATTGTGGAGCGATTTCCGGCGTTGGCGGCCTCGTTTGAAATCACGGCAGGCGCGGCAACCATGGGGCTGGCGGCGAGTATTGTTGCAGGTGTCGCGATCGCGCTGGTCTTCGCGCAGTGGCGATGGGTGAGGCGGACGCTCTATCCGTATACGTTGCTGTTACAGACTGTGCCGATCGTAGCGATTGCTCCGCTGATCCTGATGTGGGTGGGGCCTGGGCTGGGATCGGTGACGCTGATCGCTTTTATCATCTGTCTTGCGCCGATCATCGCCAACACCACGCAGGGACTCATCAGCGTGGAGGAAAACTTCGTGCATCTCTTCCTGATGCACAATGCGTCACGCGGACAGATCCTAATGAAGCTGCGCCTGAGGCATGCCGTGCCGCAGTTGTTTGTGGGCGTGCGTATCTCTGCGGGTATCGCGGTGATTGGCGCGATTACGGGCGAGCTATTTGCCGGATCGACGACGGTGGGCCGCGGCGGCCTGGGGTATTCGATCATCTATGCTTCGCAGCAGTTGCAGACCGATTATCTTTTTGCGCTGATCGTGGCTGCGACGGTGCTGGGCTTTGTCTTTTACTTCGTCGTGTCGTTCTTCGAGTGGTGGTTCCTGCATCAGTGGCATGAGTCGGCGCGTGTGCTGGAGGTGGAGTGATGCTGCGCCTGGAGACCGAAACCGGCTGGTGGCTGGTGGCGCATGCGGACCATGCGCGGTTGGCCGGTGAGTTCGCAGCGGTGTGGGGGAATACACAATTCCGCGCGCCGGAGCCGCGGGTTCATGTGCTGAAAGGCATCGCGCGGCATGACGATGGATGGATTACGCGCGACGCAGCGCCGCAGATTACGCGAGCAGGAAAGCCCAGCGCATTCTCTGTGGAGCTGGTGGGGAAGTACTCGGCCTTCGAGGAAATCGATCTCGCAGATTATCTCGCCGTGCGGGAGCGTGCGGTGGGATTGCTTGCCGAAGAGGATGCTTACGCGGCGGTGCTTGTCTCCATGCACACTTACAACCTACTGACGGAGCGTGCAGATCGCAGCACGATTCGCACAGAGGAGTTGTCGTTGCTGGACGCCTTTCTCGCGCGACAGCGGGCGCTTCAGGAAGCGCTCACAGTGAGGATCGCAGAGGATGCCTTTCTCAGCGAGGAAGCAAGATCCATGACGCGGGTGCGTGAACATTTCCGTCTGTTACAGGCAACGGATAACCTGTCGCTCCTGACGTGTGTGGACTTTCGTGGGCCTGCGACGCTGCTGCATCCGCTGCCATTGAACGATGGCAGGACCGCTGAGATTGCAGTTCGCTCGATGGGCGAGCGGAGTTTTGTGCTCAATCCCTATCCCTTCACGCAGGATGGCTTGGAGTTCCAGTTCCCAGCGCGGCACGTGACAGGGAAGGCATACGCCGCCGCTGCGGATCTGCAGCGGGCTTATGCGGCGGCTCCTGTGGAGAGGTTGACGGTGAGAGTGTCTGCTGGATAAGTGTTCTCTGATTTGTTTGTCCTGTGGGTTTCGCATGCATTGGAATGATCAATGTGTTTCGGAAGCACAAAAAAGACGGCAGCCCGAAGGCTGCCGTTTCTGCTGTGCACAGGGCTATATGCCCCAGATGCACGGTTAAAAAGTGAGTCGCAGCGACATCTGGATCTGGCGCGGGCTGCCGATGGTGTGGGTCACGTATCCAAGTCCTGAGGGGCAGTTATAGAACGTGGTAGCCGTATTGTTGCCGGCCGCGCAGGCTGTGGCTGCCGGTGCGGGAGTCGTGCCGACCACCGGGTAGTCGTTATAGCCATCGTTCTGAGCGACGTTATCGCCGGGGATGTCGAAGCTGGTGGTGTTGGTCAGGTTGAAGACATCGAAGGTGTAACGGGCGACGATGTTTTCGGTGATCTTGAAGGTCTTGGCCAGCGAGGCGTCGGCGCGTTTCTGCCAGGACTGACGGAAGATGTTGCGCTGGCCGCTGGTGAAGTTGGTTTCAAAGCTGTCGTTGGTCGGGATGGCTCCGCTGAGCGCTCCTGGGCTCAGCAGCGGGATGGTGAAGCAGGTGGAGTCGAGTGCCGGAGAGTTGAAGGCGCCCGAAGTTCCGGTGTAGGCCTTCTTCGGCGTGCAGCCCGGCGCAAGCGGCACAATGGGGTTCGTGATGCCGTCCGAAACGCCGTAGTAGACGGAGCCGACGGCGCCCGAGTAATCGATGATGCTGTAGGGCTGGCCGCTCTGAAGTACGGTGAGACCCTGCAGTGTCCAGCTGTTCAGTGCTCGTCCGGCGATGGTGTTTTCGCCCAGGAAAGCCGGGCTGGTGTAAGACCAGGTGAAGTTGATGACATGGGTGCGGTCGAAGTCCGACGAGGCGTAGCCATCGTGGAGATCGAGCGGGTTGTTGCCGTTGTAGAAGAGACCCATGGCGCTCTGTTCATCGAGCGAGTGGGAGTAGGTATAGGAGAGTCCGCCCTGGAAGCCGTGGCTCAGACGCTTGTCCACATGCGCGGTGACCGCGTTGTAGGCCGAAAGACCGGCCGCCTTGTAGCTTTCGGATTCAGCCGAGTAGCCGACATAGGGAACGCGAAGATCGATGTTGCCGCCTTCATAGGTGCTGAGGTAAGGCGTACCGTCGGGTAGGTTGGCAGGAGCGCAGTTGCAGTAATCGCCGTTGGTCGGATCGGGGTTCTGAACCGAGTAGCCGTAGGTGTAGTTCTGGCCGTTGATGGGGCTGCCCGGTGAAGCTACACCCGCCTGGTTGAAGGGCACGGGAACAACCTGGTGACGTCCGACGTTGCCGACATAGGCGATGTCGATGGCGAGATCGTTCTTCGGCTGCCACTGTACGTCGAGTGTGTAGTTGATGCTGTATGGCAGCTTGTTTGCGCGGTTGTAGTTGGCGAAGGAGAAGAGCTGCGCGCCGTCCTCGATCTCCGCGACCGAGGGCAGGTACTTGGAGATGTCGGCGGGGTTGCCGCTCGGCGCGTTGCCGGCCGAGTCTCCCCATGGCGTGGAGAGGTTGATGGTGCCGGTGCAATTCGAGGCCACGGTGGGCTGCGGGTTGCTGGCGTTGCACTGGACCGTGTTTACGAAGGGCGGCGTCTGGTTTACGCCGAAGGGACCGCCGGTGACTTCGCCAGCAGCGTAACCGGGCGAGAGATAAGTGAAGAGCTCACCGCGATCGTAGTAGAAACCGGTACCGCTGCGGACCACGACCTTACCGTCGAGCGCCTTCGGCTGCCATGCCAGGCCGAGACGCGGTCCGATGCCCCACTGGCGTCCGGTGAGTGTGGTGTTGCTGACGCCGGCCGTCGGGAAGAGCTTGTTGTTGCCGGCAACGACGAAGCCGTTGCTGGTGACCTCGCTGCCATCGAAAGAGTAGGACGAGGGATCGAAGTTGAAGATCTTGCCGTCCTTTTCCGTGAGGCCGCCGTTCCAGTCATAGCGGATGCCGGCTGTCAGGCTGAGGGTCGGCGTTACCTGGAACTTGTCCTGCAGGAAGGCGCCCACCTGGTTGGCGCGGTAATAGCGATTCGCATTCCCGATCATGAAGGACGTCGTGGTGTAGTCGGTATTCTGCGGAGCGATATTGCCTTCGAGGAAGTTACCGAAGTCCGAGGAGGCAATCATGCCCTTACCGGTACGTTCGTCGCGGACGTTGAGTTGCGTGTAGGAGTAGCTGCCGCCGAAGGTGACGGTGTGCTTGCCGACTGTCCAGATGGCGCTGGCCGAAGGCATGAGCCGGTTCTGAAAGAGGCCGGTGAAGGGCGATTGCGTGAAAGAGCCCGGGCCGATGTTCATGGAGCCGTCGTAGACGCCATTGGGGTTGTACGTCGAAGAGTCGTTGCCGAAATCGTCGATGATGCTGATGCCCGGAAAGTAAGAGCTACCGAAGGCGTTGATGCCGGCCTGCGTGGGCCCGAAGGGCTGGTCGTTCACGCCGTAGGCCTTCTCGCGAAGGAAACCAAGAACTTCCGTGATGGAGAGCGCGGGCTTTACCAGTTGTGTGTTGTTGAGCGAAAAGACCTGGCTGCCGGTATCGAGCTTCTGGTTGAAGCCGGAAACGTTCGAGTAGGCGTAGGGCGCGTCGAGTGGATCGTGCTGGTAGTAGTACTTGGCCGCCAGCGTATCCTTCGATGTTGCGTTCCAGTCGATATTGGCGATGGCCTGGTCGGCGGTGAAGTAGCTGGTGCCGGGGATCGATGCGTTGTAGGGCTCGTTGTAGGTAGGCGCGGCGTTGGTCGTCGGCGAGGGGACGAGATACTGTCCATTCGCGAATTTGTACTGCATCAGGTAGAGAGCAACAGGGCTGATGTCGGCTGCCGTGATGTCTGTTCCGAATTCCTCATTGGCGACGTTGGCGAGTGCTCCCGCGCTGCGGTCATCGGTGAGGGCGGCGGGGACGAGCAAGCGCGAGATGCCGATCTCCTGATCCGCGATGTGAACGTGCTGATAGGCAACGTAGCCGAAGAGCTTGTCCTTGATGATGGGGCCGCCAAAGGAGCCGCCGGCAATGTAGCGATGCAGCTGTGGAACCTTCTCGTTCTCGGGAATGAACGTCGCCTGCTTGAAGAAGAAGGGCGCGGCGTTCAGCCAGTCCGTGCCGCGATGCGCGTAGACCTGGCCGTGATATTTGTTCGTGCCTGTCTCGGTGCTCATGTCGATGTGAGCGCCCGAGGTGGCGCCCTGCTGCGCGTCATACATGGAGGTGTTCACGCGCACTTCCTGCAGAGTTTCAGGCGCGGGGCTGGGCAGCGCGTTGCCGATAGCGAGATAGACCGAAGCCGAGCTCTGCTCGACGCCGCCGGCTCCCGCATTGCCGACGCCGGTGTTGTTCACGATGCGGGCCGAGGCGACCTGACTGGTGCTCTTGCCGTTGAAGAGGTTCGAGGCATCGACACCGTTCAGCAGGAAGCTGTTCGAGGTGTCGCGCTGGCCGTTGGCCCAGATGGGCGCATTGCCCAGGCCGGAGTTTGAACCCGTGCCGCCGGGGAGTTCGGCGTTGACGCCCGGCGCGAGGATAGCGACGCCGGTGAAGCTGCCGGTGGGCAGCGGAACCGCGTCGATCTGTGCCTTATCGAGAACATAGCCGTTTGTCGTATCGACGGCATTCATCAGAGGCGAGGCTTCGACGGTGACCGATTCGCTGGTCTGACCGATCTTGAGCGCGGCGTTGACGGTCGCGGTGCGGTCGGCCTGTACCAGGATCGACGGAATCTTCTGCGTCTCGAAGCCATCATGCGTAAAGGTCAGGCTGTATGTGCCGATGGGCAGGCTCGAAAAGAGATACGAGCCGCTGGCGCTGCTCTTCACCGTGCGCGTCAATCCTGTGTCGGTGCCGGTGGCGGTGACGGTGGTATCCGAAATAAGAGCGCCGGAAGCATCGCTGACTTCACCGGTGATACCGCCGAGAGTCTGCTGGGCCCAGCTGTTCGCGGTAAATGCAAGCACAGCGAGCGAAAGGGAAAGGGCAAATACACCGAGTCTCTTCAACATCGATTCATGGCCTCATGAAGGAAAAAGACAGTCATCGCCGCGGGGGCGGCTTTAGGGTGGACCCTGTGCCTGGCAGGGAAGGTGGCGCAATGCGCGATCTCTTCTCCTGCTCCCGGCCCTGGGAGGATCCGTGGAGCTACGTGTGGACGGGCAGCAATCCCGGAAACTTTTGAGAGAGCATAGCGCAGACTGCGGCTTATTCGAAAGGAAAAGCGCCGCCGTCCGAGGTTTGCGAGGGGAGGGTGATAAAGGTTTTTTATCTCGACTCAGTGCATTGCAGATCCATGCTTGAATTTGACCGGAGATGCCAGCGAAAGCAGGCTTCGGGAGACTCAGGAATTTGTCACAGCTGCCGATCGTTATTGTGCAAATTGGATGTCACTTCTTCCACTCTAGGAGGGCAGGAGAGATACGTGCGCGGATACGATCTTCCAGCCTTCGGGCAGCCGTATCCATAGCTGGCTCTGGCGTCCACGGACGGTCTTGCCGGGCAGTTGGCGAGTGAACTCTAAGGTGATGCTGCCGGTATCGCGGCCGAATGCGACGATATCGAGCCGGTCAATGGTGCGAGCAAGGTTCGCGCCGGGGCGCGCCTGGCGGAATGCGGCGATCTCGGCCGAGCCGTGCAGATTTTCAGTCGCGCCGAAGCGGAGAGCGTGGGGCGAATCCCAGAACATCTCGGTCAGAGTGTCTGCATCGTTCGAAACGAGCGCCTCTTCGTAACGGGGATAAAGGGCTGCAAGCTCGGCGACGACTTCCGGATCATTGATAACCATGAGGCTCCTGGCTTCGGGTTAGAAGAGACTGCGCGCAGGCAAGATCGATTTCGGCAGGGCGGCAGCGACGGTGACCATCGGCTCGTTGACCACCTGGCTGAGGCGCAGATCCATGGCGACGCTGCACAGGATATACGCGTGCTCGGGCAGTATGCCCCAGTGCGAGGCGATCAGGTCGATTATGCGTGAGGTGGCATTGCGTGCAGCGGTGGCTGCATCGGGATGCGATTCGACGACGATCCACTCTCCCTCCGGATGCGCGCGCCGCGGGGGAGCTTCGAGTATGGGGGCAGGAATCGACTTGCCTTTATGCAGGCGGAAGCGAAGCGTTGCCTCCGACGGGCACTCGATGCCGTTGATGCAGACTTCGCCGTCACCCTGCGCGGCATGCGCATCGCCGCAGGAGAAGAGAGCGCCAGCATTGAAGATTGGAAGATAGAGCTTCGCGCCGGTGCTGAGGTCGCGCACATCCATGTTGCCGCCGAAAGCGCCCGGCGGCCGGGTGCGGAATTCGCCCGGTTCGGGTGGCGCAACGCCCATCACGCCGCAGAAGGGACGCAATGGCACGATGGCAGGCGCGAGCGAATGCGAGACTTCGCCCTCGAGCTGCCAGTGAAAGAGATACGGCTGCGTGAAGCGCTCTTTCAGAAAGCCCAGGCCGGTGATGATGCTGGTCCATCCCCAACCGAGATGCCGAACCTCGAGGATGTCGACCTCGAGCACATCGCCGGGCTCTGCTCCGTGGATCGCCACCGGGCCGGTGAGCGCGTGGATCCGCGTGCGGTCAATCGCAGTGAACTCTTCGGCCGTCATGCCGGGGTGGACCTGGCCACCACTCGCGTCGGTGCAGTGAAAATGCACGGTGTCGCTAGAGTCGATGGTGAGGCGCGGCGCAAGATCGCGGTTCCAGACAGAGTGCGTAGGCTCGGCAGAGAGCGTGTATTCGGCCATCGATCAGGCCTCCGTGATCTCGACGGTCATCTGGATTTCGACGATGGCGTTGCGCGGCAGCGCAGAAACGCCGACGGCGGCGCGGACGTGCTTGCCTGCTTCGCCGAAGATGCGAATGAGCAGATCGGAAGCGCCATTGATGACCTTCGGTGAGTCTGGGAATCCGGCCACGGCATTCACATAACCATTCAGGGAAACTACCTGTTTTATGCGGTCGATCGTGCCGAGAGTGTTCTGCAGAACCGCGAGCTGTGTGAGCGCGCAGCGGCGCGCGGCCTCGTAGCCTTCCTCGATGGTGCGGTTGAGGCCGACGGTGCCGGTGAGCACGCCGGATTCATCGCTCGACACGACACCGGCGAGATAGACGAGGTTGCCGACGATCTTGGCGGAGAGATAGTTGCCTCCGGGCGCGGGTGCTGGCGGCAGCGTGTACTGGAGAGAGTGCAGCGTTCCTTCGGCGCTCATGTGGCTGACTCTATCACGCAGATGCTGCAGCGCAGGCCGTGAAGAATTTGCGTGCAATGGAAGCGGGATCGCAGGTTAGGATGGGCAGACATGATCCACCTTGTGCCCAGGGTTGCGCTGCTGCTTGCTGTGCTCACTCTTCCTGTGCCATCGCGGCTGGAGCTGCGGCAGGCGGCGAATTCGCCTGCAGATCTGAAGGTCGATGGCGTGTTGCCCGCTGTGCCTCCGGGCGCGGTGCGCTTTGTCCGGCGCAGCGATCTGGAGCAGTTGCCGATGGTCAGCTACCACGTGACCGACGATGCCAACTTCCCCAAGCCAGTGGACATTCGCGGTGTGCCGCTCGATACGCTTCTGCACGCCCTCGGCATTTCTGGTGGCGGCATAATCGTGGCCGCGGTATGTGATGACGCCTACGAGGCGCACTACAGCGACACCTATCGAGCGGCGCATCATCCGATCCTGGTGACGCAGGTGAATGGCAGGGAGATCCACGGTGGTGGCCGCTCGAGTGACGATGGCGCATATGGTCCTTATCTCGTCTCGCATGCCAGCTTTCACCCGTCGTATCGCGTGCTGGGACACGACGAGGAGGCTCAGATTCCGAATGGTGTCGTCGAGCTGCGTATTCTGCGAGAGAAAGATGTGCTGGCGGCGATCGCGCCGCGCGGGCACGAGGCTCCAGGCTCCGAGATAGAGCAAGGGTATCGGTTGGCGAGCCAGTACTGCTTCCGCTGCCATAACGCGGGTGAGTATGGCGGGCACAAGGCAAATGTGCCGTGGAGTCAGATTGCGAATGAGGCTGCGCGCGACCCGAAAAGCTTCATCCGGTGGGTCAAGAATCCGCAGGCCGTGGACGCGACGGCGGAGATGCCTGCCAGCACGGATTACAGCGACGCAATGCTGCACGCGGTGACCGCCTACTTCCAGACTTTTGCCGCGCCCGCTCAGGGGAAAAGGTGACGACACGATGATGCTTCGCCTGGGCAAGCTCGCGCTGCTGGCCGCGATTGCGTTCTTCTATACGCTTGTGGTCTTCAATAACATCACGGACTATGCCTCGAACTACCAGTTCGTGCATCACGTGCTGCTGATGGACACAACCTTTCCTGGCAACCATGGCATGTGGCGGGCTCTCCATCCGGCGATATTGCAGACGCTGTTCTACGACGGCATCATCGCCTGGGAGGCGATGACGATGGTGCTCGCGTGGGTCGCAGTTGTGAAGCTGGCGCGCGCATTGCGTGCGCCGGCTGCTGCTTTTCATCACGCCAAGACGTGGGCCTTTGCAGCGCTCACGGCGGCGGAGTTGCTATGGTTCGTGGCCTTCATCAGCGTGGGCGGGGAGTGGTTCCTTATGTGGCAGTCGAAGATATGGAACGGGCAGGACGCGGCCTTCCGCATGTTCACCTGCGTTGGCATTGTCTTCCTGCTGCTGGCGCTCCCGGAGCCAGTGACGGAACAAGAGTGAGGTATAGTCATCCATCTTACGGTGGATGACTATATAGGGAGTCGTCCATTACGCTTCGTTTTCAGGATCCGGGGAAGAGAACGATGGTGCATTTGAGCGCGTTTCAGAAGCGGGCATGGAGATTCAACCTGCTGCTGGCTGCAGTGGTGTGGGCCGGATGGCTGTTGTTTGGAGGCCAGTTTGCCTTGCACAGCATCGTGAAGAACTGGCAGGTGGCGCTCACCATGATCTTCGGCTCGCTGGTCGGCGGCGGCACGAGTGAAGGGGGAGGCGCGGTGGCTTTCCCGGTCTTTACCAAGGTGCTGCACATCCCGGCTGCAGAGGCGCGTGTCTTTGCCTTCGCCATTCAGAGCATCGGAATGACTGCTGCTTCGATCAGCATCCTCTATCTGAAGATTCCGATTGAGAAGCGCGTGCTGGCCTGGGCCGGCGGCGCGGGCATCCTCGGCCTGCTGTTGAGCACCTTCTTCATCGTGCCGCACGTGCCGGCGCCTCTGGTGAAGATTTCATTCACGGTGATGGTCTCGAGCCTCGCCGTGGCTCTGCTGGTGATGAACCGGCGCGAAGGGAACTATCGCAACCTGCTCTGCCCTGTCTGGGGCGCGCGGGAGAAGCTTCTGATCGTGGCCGCAGGCCTGATTGGCGGCTTGATGAGCGGTCTGGTGGGATGTGGCGAAAACATCGTCACCTTTATGGTGATGGTGCTGCTCTTCCGCGTCAGCGAAAAAGTGGTGACGCCGACCACGGTCATCCTGATGACGATGGTGACGCTGGTCGGCTTCGCGCTGCATGCCTTCGTGGTGAAGGATTTTCCGCCGAAGGTGGAGGGGTACTGGCTGGCCGCGGTGCCGATCGTCTGTGTTGGAGCTCCGCTTGGGGCTCTGATCTGCTCCATGCTGACGCGGCGCACGATTGCAAACATTCTCATCGGGCTGATCACGATGGAATTTGTGAGCACGATCGTACTGATCCCCATGTCGTGCGCAGTGGCTCTGACGGCAGGCGGCACACTGGTTATCTCCGGCCTGTTGAACTGGTGGATGAGCCGCGTACAGCTGTATCGCCCGAAAGACGAACCGAAACAAAGGACGAAAGACCAGGTGGGTTCGGCCTGGGCCTCCGGATCGGCTTCTTAAGGGCAAGCCAAACATCGGGCCTGGCTGGTATGCTTCCTTCGCTCAAGGATTTGTTCGAGAAAAGCGATTTTCTCGGATGTCCTGAGTAAATCCGGAACGAAACCTGGCCCATGCTGATTCGCAAGATTGCTGCCTTTCTCCTTCTGACGACGCCGCTCGCGGCGCAGAATCTGAACACACCTGCCCAGCCAGAGCGCGAGATCGTTATAGATGCGTCCCGCGTCGCGGGGCCTCACTCGGCTACTCCGCTGATGACCGTGGGCGCAGGTCGCGCCAATGAAGGCCTGCGTGCCGACTGGCAGGCGCAGCTCGCCACCGTGCAGAGGGAAATCGGCTTTCGCTATCTGCGTTTTCATGGCCTGCTGCATGACGATATGGGGGTCTATGCCGAAGACTCCGCCGGCCATCCGATGTACAACTTTCAGTACGTCGATGCGCTTTACGATGCGCTGTTGGCGCAGCATATTCGGCCCTTCGTCGAACTTTCCTTTATGCCCTCCGCGCTCGCGAGCGGGACAAAGACAGTCTTCTGGTGGAAGGGCAACATCACCCCGCCGAAGGATATGGAGAAATGGAATGGCCTGATTCGTGCGCTGATGGAGCACTGGAAAGAGCGCTACGGCGAGAGCGAGATCGCGCAGTGGTATTTCGAAGTGTGGAATGAGCCGGATCTCGATGGTTTCTGGGCCGGAACGCGCGAGCAGTATTTCGATCTCTACAAGAACACAGCCACGGATGTGAAGGCGGTTTGCGCGGCATGTCGCGTCGGTGGGCCAGCCTCTGCGCGATGGGAGATCGAGCCGGCATGGCTCGACTTCATTGCGAAGAATCATGTTCCCGCGGATTTTCTATCCACGCATACCTATGGCGTGGTGCAGGGATCGTTTGACGCCGACGGTCATGCGGGCACGGTTTTGGATACAAAGCCAGACTCGATTGTGGGCAGGGTGCGCGACTCGCGTGAGCGGATTCTCCACTCGGCAACGCCGCAGCTGGAATTGCACTACACGGAGTGGAGCACGAGTTATACGCCGGCCGATCCGATTCACGATCAGTACATCTCGGCGCCATTCATCCTGGAAAAGGTGAAGGCGACGTCCCCGCTGGCGCAGTCGATGTCCTACTGGACCTTCACGGATATCTTCGAGGAATCAGGGCCGAGGTTCACGCCTTTCCACGGTGGCTTCGGGCTGATGAATTACCAGGGCATCCGCAAGCCCTCCTACTTCGCATACAAATTTCTCGCAGAGCTGGGACCGGAAGATGTTGCGACGAACGACGCTGAGAGCTGGGCGACGCGCAGGCAGGATGGCTCGGTGCAGGCGCTCTTCTGGAACTACACGGCGATTGCTCCTCCTGGGAAAGAGACCGACCAGGTTTTCTATAAGCGTGAGCAGCCATCGCGAGCAGCCGCTCCAGTGAGTCTGAAAGTAAATGGACTGAAGGATGGCCTCTATCGGATGCAGGTCTTCCGCGTGGGTTATGAGGCGAACGATGCCTATACCGCGTACCTGCACATGGGGTCTCCGGATCAGCTCACGCGCGCGCAGGTGGCAGCACTGCAAACTGCCGCAAGCGGCGATCCGGTGAGGACAGAGACGGTAGAGGCGAAGGAAGGCAGAATCGTTGAGGGTTTTCCCATGCGGGAGAACGATGCGGTGCTGGTCACTTTGACGCCCGAATAGCCCGTTCGTTGGCAAGCAGAATTCGTAACTGTAGAAGTAGCAAAACGAGAATGACAATGCCGCCCGGCGTGAATCTCACTCCGGGCGGCATCATTTCTTAGTTCTGCATGGGACGCGGATGCAGCACCATCCAGTTGATGCCGAACTTGTCGCGAAGCATGGCGAAACGGAAGGCGAAGAATGTCTCGGCTATCGGCATAAAGACCTGGCCTCCATCGGAAAGTGCCTTGTAAATGCGCTCAGCCTCTGCGATGGAATCGACCGAGAGTGCGACGTAGGCGCTGCGCATGGGCTCGTAATGGGATGGAGCGACGTCGTTGCCCATGATGTGCGTATCTCCCAGGCTCACATGCGCGTACATGATGGATTTCGGGTCGAAGTCCGGAGGCGTGGGATTGCCCGGAGGGGCCTGGTCGAAGGTCATGGAGAAGAGAAGTTTGGCTCCGAGGTGTTCTTCGTAGTAGCGCAGAGCCTCGGCGCAGTTGCCGCCGAAATTGAGATAAGCGTTGACGTGCATGGGCATGGCGCAAATTCTCCTGGAGAGTGAGGCGTGTGCTTACGCCTGTTCGGCGCAACACGTGTGCGGCTTGGCTGCGTTCTCGTACTCATCATGGCGCCGGACAAAGTCCATGATGCTTTTCTCGTTGCGGCCTTTCGGCGCCCTGTCGAGGATCATCAGCGTTCCAATCCACTCCTCGGGACCACGAGCATAGCTGGAATAGGTGTGATAAACGCGGCCGTCGTCATCCCGG
This sequence comes from Silvibacterium sp., assembly GCF_047605705.1. Lineage (NCBI taxonomy): Bacteria > Pseudomonadati > Acidobacteriota > Terriglobia > Terriglobales > Acidobacteriaceae > Silvibacterium > Silvibacterium sp. The sequence goes on from NZ_JASGFD010000005.1 coordinate 64,558, forward strand.
AAGAAGCTGCTCATACCCGGCAGTTCGGTGTTCTCGTCGGTGACGGCAAAGGGCGTCTCGGTGAAGTTGTAATTGACGGAGCCGTTGGCACCGGGCTTTGGCAGGAAGGACACATGATAGTCGAAGTTGAAGTCGCTGCTGTGAGATGAGACCCACGGGAAATGCCAGCCCATACGCCGCTTGTACGCTTCAATCTCGGAGAGCATTGCGCGGGATACGGCAGTGAACGTGACGTCGTGATGGTTGAGGTGTGCGAGCGTGCCGTCGAAGTGATCTGCAAGGAACGAGCAGCCGGGGCAGCCTGCGGCCCATCCGGGCGCAAGCATGAAGTGGTAAACGATAAGCTGGCTGCGGCCTTTGAAGAGTTCGGCAAGCGAGCGCCGTCCGGTCGGAGTGTCGAAGATGTATTCCTTCTCGACGAGAACCCAGGGAAGCGCGAGACGCTGGGCGTTGACGGCATCGCGCAGGTGCGTCTCTGCTTTCTCGCGGGTGAGCAGAGCCTTACGCGCGGTGAGCCATTCTTCACGGGAGACGACGGGGTGCGTATGCATGACGAGCTCTCCTTTTCTGGGACGGTATTTCACGCCGGGGAGTGGTCGGTCTTGCTTGACGGCATACGTTGATATCAACATTATGAAGAGATGTCAAAGGCCTCCGGTCCGGTTACGCGTTCGGCTCCCCGTCCTGTGCCCTTCGAGACCACACTGCTGGTCCGGGATTGCTGCCTCTGCCTGCACGTACAGAGGGCAGCGCGAGCGCTGGCTCGGCGTTTCGATGTGGCGCTGCGGCCTCTGGGGCTCACAAACGGGCAGTTCTCCCTGCTGATGTCTCTGAATCGTCCCCATCCGGCGCGGATGGCTTCGGTCGCGGAGTTGTTGGCCATGGACCGCACGACGTTGACGGCAGCCCTCAAGCTGCTGGAAACGCGCGGGCTGGTGCGAATTACTCCCGATCCCGAGGATCGGCGGAGCCGGCTGCTGGAGCTGACACGCCCCGGCGAGAAGCTGCTGGCGCGCGCCGTACCGGTGTGGGAGCGGACACACGCGGAGGTAGAGGCGCAGCTTCCCAGGGGAGGAGGGACCAGGCTGAGGAAAAATCTTCAGAAGGTCGTGTAGAAAGACGATCGCAGTTCCGTAAAAATGAGATCGGGTGACAAGAGATGGAATGGAATCAGATCGCATCTTCTGCGATACCGGCAAAGGCTCGCGTTCCTGCATCGGTGGGCGCTCTTTACTGGCTGCAGGGTATCACCATACTCTGGATGCTGACCGAGCTCGGCGTATCTACGTATGCGGCATGGTCGGCGAAGAGTTCGGCCATGCTCGCCTTCGGCGCGGACTCTCTTGTCGAGGTCCTTTCGGCCTTCATGGTGATGTTGCAGTGGGTTCCGGGCATACGGCTCTCGGAACGTAAGGCTGCGCGCGCTGCGGCGTTCCTGCTGTTCATGCTTGCGGGCGTGGTCGGTGTTACAGCCGTGGCATCGCTTGTCTTCGGAGTCGAGGCGGAGACCTGCGGCGCGGGGCTGGCGATCACCGCCGCGGCGCTGGTTGTGATGCCGCTGCTCGCTATGTGGAAACGCCGCGAGGCTCGCGCGCGCCACAATGCGGCCCTGGCAGCGGACGCGGCGCAGTCGTCGACCTGCGCGTACCTGGCCCTGACTGCGCTCCTGGGCATGGGGCTCAACCGGGCATTTCATCTGCCCTGGTTTGACAATGTTGCCGCTCTGGCCTGCTTGCCGCTGCTGGTTCGCGAGGCCCGGTCCGCTTGGAACGGCGCCGTTTGCGGTTGCTGCCGGGTCTAAATCCGGGGAGTGGACGGACCTGTAGACGTCCACGAGTACTGTTGCATAGCAAAAAGCCCTGTGGTACATATGAATCATTCAAGTTTGCTCTTAGGAGCGAGCCTGAATTTCATGAAGAGTGGCTGAGGGACGGGCCCTGTGACGCCACGACAACCGGCTCAGGCAATCTGAGACATCGGTGTCAACTCTCTCCTGGGAAACCGGGGAACATGAGATTCGGGGATGCAATGCAGTAGCGCATCTCGCCAAATCCCAAGCAGGACCGGACACGCGTCCGGGCAATTTGCAGTACCTGATGTTGCAGCAGAGTACGTCACGCATGCCCGTGCATTTGTACCCATAGGGGAAAGTCCCCGATGGGCCCTGAAGCGACTCTCGGAATCGAGGGGTTTCATGGCGCAGGCCTATGCATTGCAATGTCGGGAGTGTGGAAAGACGTATCCCAACGTCCCGCTTTCCATCTGTGATGAGTGCTTTTCTCCGCTCGAGGTGAACTGCGATCTCGAGGCGGCTCGCGGAAGCTTCACTCGCGAAAAGATCGCGCAGGGGCCGGACAGCATGTGGCGCTACAAGGCGCTGCTGCCGGTGCCGGAGGATTATGTCTCGGCAACGCCTTCCGGCTGGACTCCATTGCTCAAGGCTCCGCGGCTGGCGAAACGCATCGGCGCCACCAATCTCTACATCAAGAACGACGCGGTATGCGTGCCCACGCTGAGCTTCAAGGATCGCGTGGTGGCCACGGCACTTGCGAATGCACAGGCCTTCGGTTTCGATACGGTCGGCTGCTCCTCGACCGGCAATCTGGCGAACGCGGTGGCTGCGGGCGCTGCGCGTCTTGGTCTCAAGACCTACATCCTTGTTCCGGCAGACCTCGAGCCGGCGAAGATCCTGAATACGCAGGTCTACGGCGCGAACCTGGTGCGCATCGACGGCAACTACGACCATGTGAACCGCCTGTGCTCGCAGATTGCAGACCGCTATAACTGGGGCTTCGTGAATGTGAACCTGCGGCCTTACTACGCCGAGGGCTCGAAGACTGTCGGTTACGAGATCGCAGAGCAGCTCGGCTGGCGTCTGCCCGACAACGTCGTGGTGCCCATGGCCGGCGGCTCGCTGATCACGAAGATCCGCAAGGCCTTCAAGGAACTGGTCGCGCTCGGCCTGGTGGAAGACAAGGATGTTCGCTTCTTCGGAGCGCAAGCCACGGGCTGCTCCCCGATTTCGACCGCGGTAAAGACCGGCGCCGACCACATCGAGCCGCAGCGCCCGGCGACGATCGCGCGTTCCCTCGCGATCGGTAATCCGGCTGACGGTGTGTATGCGGCGCGAGCCATCCGCCAGAGCGGTGGCTGGGCCGAGGATGTCTCGGACATCGAGATCGTCTCGGCGATTCAGGAACTGGCTGAGACCGAAGGCATCTTCACCGAGACCGCCGGTGGCGTGACTACCGCAGTGACCGCGCGGCTCTACGCGCATGGCCGCATCAAGCCGGATGAACTGACGGTGTCAGTCATTACCGGCAACGGTCTCAAGACGACCGACGCGCTGGCCGGTGCCTATGAAGTGGAAGCAGCGGTGCGTCCGCGGCTCTCCGATTTTGAAGCGTATATCGAAGAAAAAACGGCCGCCGGTGAACTGGTTCGGGAACTGGCCGAGGAGGTTGCAAGTGTCCGTTAGAGTTTTGTTGCCCAATGCCTTTCAAAAACACACCGATGGCGCGAAGGAGCTGAAGTCGAGCGCGCAGAACCTGCCCGACCTCATCACCGACATCGAAACGAACTTCCCCGCGCTCAAAACGCATCTGCGTGACGATCAGGGCCAGGTTCGCCGCTTCATCAACTTCTACGTGAACGAAGAAGACATTCGCTTCCTCGGCAACGAGAAGTACGCATTCCAGGATGGCGACGAGGTGCTCGTGATCCCCTCGATCGCGGGCGGATCGTTCGACATCTGTCGTTGTTGTTCCTACTGTGGGCAGGAAGAGTGCGTTTGCAGTTAATTGCGATGTTCAGCAGTGAAAAAGGCCCGCTTGGGCGGGCCTTTCTCTTTGTTCAAGGGCGTGGAGCCCTCTTTTTCGGTTGTGATTCCTGCTTGTCAGGGTACAGGCGCTCAATGATTCGCGGCAGTTCGTTCTTGCGGAAGCTGCGCACATCGGAGCTGCGGAAAAAATGCAGCGCCTTGCCCTCGAGGGTCAGTGAAGCAAGCCCGTGCAGCGTGGCCATGCCGCAGAGCATGTCGGCTGAGTCTTCGAAACGGCGTGCGTCCGCATGGGGTTTGCCCTGGTAGGCGAGAAACGCGCGGGAGAGCCGCTGGCCGGATTGTTTTGTGTGCGCCGCAAAGCGTGGGTCGCTGCGATCGACGAGATCGTTGCGGAACATCAGCCGGAAGTGTCCCGGGTGCTCGAGCGCAAAGTCGATAAACGCAAGGCTTAAGGCGCGCACATCGGCCACGACATCTTCGGAGTGTCCGGCCTGTTCGATGTAGCAGTCCAGGCGCGCATAGGCGAGCAGGCCAACCTCGGTAAGAAGGCCGCGGGCATTGCCGAAATGATGCGCAGGCGCGCCGGGGCTGACGCCGGCCCGCTGTGCGGCAGCGCGCAGGGAAAAGGCCTCGATGCCGCCTTCAGCGATGATCGCGTCGGCGGCCTGGATCAGGGCGGCGCGCAGATCTCCATGATGATAGGTCGATCGTTTGCCGGATTTGCATTCTGCCTGAATCTTGACAGTGTTCAAATGTGCGAATACCTTCAGAGCTAGCTTGTTCCACGGTAGCACCTGGGAATACCGTGCTCATTATTTGAACATTGTTTAGATAAGCGGCCAACCGGCATTCAGGAGAAGAAATCGATGAGCAATAAAGTTTGGTTTATCACCGGCGCATCGCGCGGCATGGGGCGAGTCTGGGCCGAGGCGGCATTGAAGCGGGGCGACAAGGTCGCTGCGACCGCACGAAAGGCCGCCGATGTGGCCGATCTCGCGGAGACGTTCGGGGATGCGGCGCTGCCTCTGGCGCTGGAGCCGACGGATGCCGCGCAGGTACGTGCGGCCGTCGAGCAGGCGCATGCGCACTTCGGCCGGCTGGATGTCGTGCTGAACAACGCCGCGTATCCGCTGGTCGGCACCATCGAAGAGGCGAGCGAGGAAGATGTGCAGGCGCAGTTCAACACGAACGTCTTCGGTCCGCATCGCGTCATCAAGGCTGCGCTGCCGCTGCTGCGGAAACAGGGTCATGGGCACATCATCGGCGTGTCGAGCACGTTGGGGGTGATCACGATGCCGCTGATCGGCTTTTATTGCTCCTCGAAGTGGGCGCTTGAGGCGATGCACGAGAGCCTTGCGATGGAAGTTCGCAGCTTTGGCATCAAGGTCTCGATCATCGAGCCGGGAGCTTATGCGACGGAGTTTGGCGGGCCGCAGTCAGGCAAACGTTCGCAGGAGATTGAGGTATATGGCGACGTGCGTAAGCAGGTCTTTGCCGGGATGCAGACGATGGAGCGCGGCGATCCGAAGGCAACGGCCGAGGCGGTATTGAAGCTGGTAGACGCGGAGCATCCGCCGCTGCGGCTGATGCTCGGTGCGCATGGTTTGCCGCAGACGAAGCATGTGTATGCGGAGCGCATTGCGACGTGGGATGCGTGGAAGGATGTCGCAGATGCGGCGCAGGGCGTGTCGGTGCGGATGTCGGACAGCTCAAAGTAGCTGCGAGGCAATAAGGCCCGCTTCGGCGGGCCTTTACCGTTGCAGCTCTAAATGCGTGGCGCCTGCCGCCGTGGCAGATCGACGCCATAGGCGCGTTCCGAGCCTTCGCGGATGGGGAAGAAGGAAAGAAGTGTCCCCGGAAAACCGAAGAGGAATGAGAGGACGCGCCAGCCAATACTGGGGTGTGCCTGCGCTTTCATGCCGGCATAGCTGGCATTGGAGAGAATCCAGATTGCGCTGACGCCTTCGGTTGTTCCCTGGACCATAGAGACTGTTCTCCTCGACTGAAGCGAGAACAGTGTACGCGTTCGAGCGCGGATTGCGTCTTTATGCGTGGTAGCGCGGGCTCATCGGAAAAACCAGCTCGGAGACGCTTGCAACCGGAGATCCGTTGCGTGTGGCGGGATGGAAGTGCCAGCTGCGTACCGTGTCGAGCACCGACTGATCGAGAGTATTGCCGAGACCGCGAACCAGCTTCTCGTCGAGGACGATGCCGTCGGCGCTGACATCCACATCGACGACGATGTTGGTTTCATTTGAGGGTAGCAGCGAGCGGTCGTTGACCGGAGGATTGGGAGAAAAGGTCGGGAAGGCAGGCGTGGCGTCTTCATCCGAAAGACCGGTGCCGATGGCCTGGTTCTGCGACTTTGCGGCTCCTGCGGAAGCAGCCTGCTGCGGCGCCGTATTCGCCGGGATCGGCGAGGCGAGCGCAGGACGCGATTCCGTCTTTACCGGATTCTTGGGCGATTCGTGACGGGCGGGCTTGGTGATCGTCTTGCTGTTTGTCGACTGCTGCGCTGCGCCTGTGCCGATGCCGGCATTCCAGTAGAGCAGAGCCGCGTGGCCGCCCTGTGTCCGTATCTTTACGGGTTTCCAGACGGGACGCGCGACATGGAAGATTGCGATCAGGAGGAGGACGTGCGCCAGCAGCGACGCAACCGAGCCCAGGGATGGCTCAATGGTTATGCGCCGCTTGCCCGCACTGATGTGTCTCGCTTCGTTCGCGCCAGTGTCCATGCTGCTGCCTTGTCTTTCAGGATGCGGCCACAGCGCCGGGATTGCAATGGTAAAGCCTCGTCAGGCGACGCGGCGGGGAATAGTGGAAGTGGACGATGTTTCGGGGTAATTCTTGCGTTGCGAAGGCTTGGCGGGCAGCGACCCGTGCTGCGGTGATCCGCAGAGGGTGCAGGGTCCGCTCTTGGGGGTGATCTCGGCTCCGCAGCAGGCACAGAAAGCAGCCATTGGGGATGATCCTCCTGCAGTATTGGACGGAGCAGGGGAGCAAATGGATTCGCAGAGTGGATTGCTGCGATCGCAATTCTCGATCAATCGATATTAAGAAATGGCCCAAAAAGCGGACGCCGGGAAGCGAACAAAGAAACGGCCGGCGAGGTGGACTCGCCGGCCGTTTCTTTGGTTTTCAGACTGCTATTGCACCGGACGATCCGTGTAGAGCGCCTTGTCGGAGAGTTCCTGCAGCAGGTAGAGGTGGCCCTTAAGCATCTGCTCGACGTGCGGGCGGAGATCGCCGCCGACGAAGAGGAACTTGCGCGGTCCCGTGCCCCAGAGCGGCAGGAATTCCGAGTCGGTGAGGAAGATGTGCGGAGCGTCGGGATAATCCGAGCCCCAGATCATCGAGGAGCCGTAGTTGCCCTCAAAGTAGGACGACTGCCCATGCGCGAGCAGCGCCTGGCGATGCGTGTAGAAGATCACCGAGGAGCCGTCGGCCTGATCGCCGTAGATGATGAGCTGCGAGGCGTCCTTCGGCTCGCTCGCTGTCAGGCGATTGATGGTGTCGGCCATCGCCCGCGAGGAGAGCATCGGTTCGAAGCGCACCAGTGCAATGTGCGCGGCGATGAGGAAGATGGCCGAGGTGCAGGCAACGGTGACCGTCGACTCGAACCCATGACCGCGGCGGCGCAGGATCCACGAAGCCAGCGGCCCGAGCAGTAGCGCGATGGCAGCGATGAGTGCCGGCTCGCGCAGCGCCGCGAAGGATGGCCCGGTGAGGTCGAAGAGGTGCGAAGTCGCCAGCGAGTAATCGCCTACGCCGCGATGCGCCAGCAGCGTGCCGATATCGGAGACGAAGGGCAGGTTGCGGGAGCTCCAGAGACCGTAACCGAGCGCTGCGGCGGCGCTGATGCCGATGATGGCGAAGAGCGCATGCGCGCTGGTGAGCCAGCGGCTGGAGGAAGTAATCCAGCGGTTGTCGCCGGCGGGCGCATCTTCAATCGAGGCCAGTGCGCCGGTGATGATCATCAGGATCGGCACCCAGGCCGGCCAGGTGTAGTACTCCTGGTTGGTCGAGATGGAGAAGAAGACCAGGATGAAGCCTGCATAGATCGAGAGCAGCAGGTTGGTGCGGGCGCGGAAGCGCACGCTGGTCGCGAGCGACGAGGCATGGTGCGCCGTCATGCGCGGGTCGAGGAACTGGATGGTATTCGTCGCGTCGTAGCGCAGATCGTCATGGAAGATGCTGCGGTTGCGCCAGGCGCGGATGAGCGTGGCTGGCAGGAAGAGGCTCCAGGGGAAGAGCCACGCGATCTGGCCCAGCCAGAAGGCCACGAACCACTGCTTGTTGTAATCGTGCGGGTACCGCTTGCCGAGGAAGCGGAGGAAGTGCTCGTTGATGAAATAGAAGTAGAGGAAGCCGTGGACGTGGCCGGGCGAGGGAACATTGCCGATCGGGTTGCCGTGGTCCGGATTGCGCAGCGCGGCGAGTACATGCCAGGGCGCGGCGATGGCCAGAAAGAGCAGGATGCCGGTAAACGGCCGCAGCTGGCGCCAGCGCCGCCACTCGCCGCTGATGGCAAGGTAGGGCAGGAATGCGGCGAAGCAGAAGACCGGGGCGATGAGTCCTTTGGCCAGCGTGGCGACAGCCAGCGCGGCCCAGGCCATGTAGATGAGCGCGGGCTTGCGGCGCTCGAGGCCGGTGAGGAATCCGTAGAGCGCAAGCGTAATAAAGAAGGTCAGCAGCGCTTCCGGAATGAAGATGCGCGTCCACAGAAAGACGCCGACCGAGGTAAGGACAGCAAGCGCGGCGTAGAATGCGGCTCTATCGCCATAGGCGCGGCGCGACCACACCCAGGCGAGGATGGCGCAGGCCAGCACACCCAGAGTGATGGGCAGGTGCGTGGCGAAGACGTTAAAGCCGAAGACGCGGTAATCCAGCGAGGCCAGCCAATACGGCAGCGGCGGCTTCTCAAGATAACGGATGCCGTTGACATGCAGCGTGACCCAGTCGCCGGAGAGCGCCATGTGCTGGGCGGCGTTGGCGTGGGTGGCGTCGGCGTCGTCCTCGAGGGAAGGCGTGAAGAGCGCGACGAAATGGACGGCGAGAAAGACAAGGATGAGCAGCGCCCAGCTTTTGCCGGGAGAGCTGTAAAAGGATCGCTTGTCGTTGTCGACCGGAGCGTGACCGGAGAAAGGTGGATTCGTCATTGCGTTTTTTGGGGCATTCATCGGGCTCAGATGCTCAGGATACCAGCCAGAACGGCGCTTTCCGGCACAGGAATCGTCAGGATCTTGGCAGGGAAGTGACCCGTCTGCGGGCGCTTGCCGGGAAGCTTCGGGAGAATCTGGAAGCCTGCGCCCGGGATCATGAGCCCAGGGTGGGCGCAGTGCATGACGTCCGCACCAGCACACGCCGGATCGAGGCGCTGCTGGAGACCTTCTCCAGGAAAAAGAGCGGCACCCCGGCACGGGCCGGAGCCAGTGCGCAGGAGGCTCTGGACGATGTCCTGGGGCGTTGGCGCGGACTCCTGAAAAAGATCCGGCGTGCAGCCGCTCCGGTCAGGGATCTCGATGTGCATCGCAAGCTGCTGGGCGAGCTGATGAAGAACTGGGCTGCTGCGCAGAGCGAGCCGGAAAAGCGTTTATGCGAACAGGCCGTCGATCTCGATGCGTGGCTGCGCTCGCATCGGGAGAAGGCATCGAGACCGCTGCGGCGGCACGCGGAAAAGTGGGCGGCCATGCTGGTCAAGTTGACGGCCGAGACGTGCAAGGTATCGGAGGAGATTCCTCCGGAATCCGGTGTGCTGCGGCAAAGGAACACGGGTGCCCGCACGGCGCTCGAGTCCTTCGCCCATCTCTCGTCTGCAATCGAGCTGTTGCACGGCGAGAACCTTCACGATTTCCGCAAGGGTGCGAAGAAAGCGCGTTACATGGCCGAGAGCGACGGTGCGAACGCCTATGCGGGTGTCGTCAGCAGCACAATCAAGCAGGTACAGGATGCTATTGGAGACTGGCACGACTGGGAGGTCCTGGCTGAAGAGGCGCAGGAAGCGCTCGGCGATGTGGAGCTGGCCGAGTACCTCGCACGGGATCGGGACCACCGATATGCGGAAGCTCTCCGCGTAACGCAGACGATGCGCGGCCGCCTGGTGGGCGAGTGGCGGGCGAAGCTGCTATAGACGGCTTCCTGCTGCGCAGCCTCGTATCGACTCCCGGATGCCTTATTCGGCTTCGGGAAGATCCATGCGAAAGCTGTATCCGTGCCTGACGAATCCCAGCGAGTCGTAGAAGCGATGGGCGTCTGTCCGGATGAGATTGCTTGAGAGCGTCAACTTGTAGCAGTTGTTCCGGCGGCACTGCTCCAATGCGTGCTGCATCATGGCGCGGCCAACGCCTTTTCCCTGGCGATCGGGATGGACGGCAACATCTTCTACGATCCCGGACTTCAGTCCGCGCTTCGCCAGGTTGTCCATGATCATCAACTCGTAGGTGCCGGCGATGGTCTGGTCGACAATCGCGACGAAGACGCGGAGATAGGGATACGTTTCAAGCAGCGCAAAATGCGCTCTTGCCTCTTCCACGGTAAAGTTCGTCTCCCCCGTGATTCCGGAGATGAGGTAGAGGTCGAGGATCGCAGGAATATCTGCCTCCGTTGCCTCGCGGATGAACACTTCATGCATGATGCAGACAGTCTATCGCTGTGCATTGTCTGTTTCAGGCGACCGCAGGTAGCAGCCCTGAGGAAACGTGGGCTGCAATGTCGTGTATCTTCCAACTCATGCAAATGTTGTGTGAAATCCTTCCCGGAGCCGGCTCGTAGTGATGCAGACGTTTGCGGCGATTGATATTGGATCGAACTCGTGCCGGTTGAAGATTGCACGGGTGGTGCAGCATCGGCTGCGGGTGGTGCATGAAGACCGCGAAGTCACGCGGCTCGGCGGCAGCGTCTTCGAGACAGGCCTCGTCTCGCCGGAGTCGATGGCGGCGACGCTTCGCGCTCTGAAGCGGTTCTATAAAGCAGTCCAGACGCATGGGGCTGACAAGGTGCGCGCCGTGGCCACGGCTGCGATGCGTGATGCCCGTAATGGCCGCGCTTTCCTGGCGTGGGTGCGGGATGAGACCGGGTGGGAGGTCGAGATCATCTCCGGCCTCGAAGAAGGGCGCCTGATTCATCGCGGCGTCATGAGCCACGAGCCTGGCACGTCGGGTCGCTGCATCCTTATCGATGTGGGCGGCGGCAGTTGCGAGGTTTCGCTCTCCGAGCACAAACGGCTGATCGAGACCATGAGTCTGCCGCTCGGCGCGGTGCGACTGACAGAGGAGTTCCTTAAGACCGATTCGCCGACCAAGGAAGAGATCGGACGGATGAAGCAGTTCATCGCCCGCGAGCTGCGCCGCGCGTCGCGCAAAATCAGTGGCGAGCGGGTGCCGCTGGTGATCGCGACCTCGGGCACGGCGGCAGCGCTCTCTGAGGCCAGCCGGACGCTCATAGCCAAGGGCACAGTCAAGACAAAGGTCTCTGCCGCTTCCGAAATGACGCCGGTACGCGATGTGCGCAGGCTCACCGAAAAGCTGACCAAGATGACCAACGAACAGCGCAGCGCGGTCGAAGGCATCGGGCCGCGACGCTCGGAGATCATCATTGCCGGTGCGCACGTGTACGCGCAGCTGCTCGAGCACTTCGCCTTGCCGGGCTTTCGCTATTCGGCGATGGGGCTGCGCGATGGCATCCTCGCCCAGATGCTGGCCGAGCAGGATGCTCGCACCACCGTTCACCGCCAGTTCGAGGAGGATCGCTGGGAGGCGGTCCTAGAGACCTGCCGCCGTTACGGTGTAGAACCGAAGACGGCCGAGCCGGTGCGCCAGCACGCCGCGCAGCTCTTTCACGATCTGGCGACGGTTCATCATCTTCCCGCCGAGTATGAAACCTGGCTGGAATCGGCGGCGATGCTGCGCGATATCGGGAAGTTCATGAACTACCAGGGACACCACCGGCACGCGCAGTACATCATCGCCAACTCGGAAATCTACGGCTTCAACCCGGCGCAGCGGGTCGTCACCTCGGCGATCGCGCGTTATATCGGCAAGAGCCGGCCGGAGCCGCAGGGCAGAACCATGCGGCAGGTGCCTCCGGAAGAGCATGAAAATGTGAAGCGAGCGGTGGTGCTGCTGCGGCTGGCCGTCGCCCTGAACCAGGACCGCGCCAGCGACGTGCTGAAGGTCCGGGTACGGGTCTATCCGAAGAGGATCCTGCTGGAGCTGAGCCCGGGAAGAACGGGCGCGGAGCTGGAACTGTGGTCCCTGCGGAAGGAAGCCGACTACTTCCGCGAGATCTTCCGGCGGGAGCTCTTTGTAACCCTGGTGTAGACGCCCCGCAGGATGCGTGGGTCGACCAGCCAGTGCAGGGTGCCGGGACGGCGCGTGTAGTCCACGCGGGCAATGGCGCCCTTGCGCAGACGGATATTCGGACGGCCCGAGCCGAGCAGCGAACCCAACAGCTGCGGCAGGTTCGGGTTGTGGCCCACCAGCAGGACATTCTCATGACCCTGCAGGCCGGCGATCATGGCCTCGAATTCGGCCAGAGTGGCGTCGGGCGCCAGCTCGTCGGCTACCTGGATGCCGGCTTCATAGCCGGTTTCGTTGCCAACCAGTGCGGCGGTCTGGAGCGCGCGCTTCAGCGGGCTCGAAATAATCAGGTCAAAGTGGACGCGGAGCGCGTTGAGATACGCGCCGACGAGGATGCACTGCTGCTTGCCTTCCTTGTCGATGGGGCGTTTTACGTCAATGAGAGGATTTGCGCGGCGTGTGCCTGCGCTGGCATGGCGAAGGATGTACAGGTTCACGGGGGTCTTTCCGTCGTTAGAGGGCGTCGTTGGAGGAAATGTTCGGCGGCGCGACGGCCTGCCGCATTCACAAAATTGTAACAATCAAACGAGCGCCCGAATGTTAATTTTTCAAACCGCTATCTCGTTCTTTATGTAATGTTTACGGGATCGGGAACTGGCAGCGGGCCGGGTGGAAGCGGTGGTTCCGGTTCCGGCTCAGGATCCGGCATGGGGTCTGGATCGAGTGGCGGCAGCGGGATGGGGCCGGGATCGATGCCGGGCGGTGTGCTCGCCCTAAGGCCTGTCGGATGCCAGGGGATGCGTTTTACTTCGTCTTGCAGAAGAGAGATTAGCGAGACGTCCATGATGGATGGGAGCGTGGCGACGAGTCCTGAGTTGCCCATACCTCGCTCACCAGCAGCCCAGCCAGCCAGGTGCGGCGGTCACGGAGGAAGAAGCCGGCGCGGTGCAGGGCTCCGCCATGATCCGGCAGAGAGCGGGCGCGAAGCCCGGTCATCAGCCCGAAGGCCAGGTAAAGTCCTCGGACGATAAAGCGGCTGGGCAGTTGAGCGATGCCGGATGGTATGGCGAATTCTGAGACGATCCAGACCGGATTCTGGGCGGGGTTGCGGCCCGGACCTACCGCGAGGCAGGGACGCATGCGGCTGGCGAGGGCCTCGACTTCAGCAGTCGAGAGGCAATCGAGAAGGAAATGGGTGGTGATGAGGTCGTAGCGGCCGGAGGGCTGGAAGCTGCGAATCTCCTGGCAGCGGGTGGTGAGGCGCGGGATCACACCCTTTTCGGCCGCGCGTTGGCGCTGGCGCGCGAGCATGCCGTGGCTTCCATCGATGGAGAGCGCCCGCAGGTCGGGATTCCAGCGCAGCAGCCGGGTAAGGAAGCGGCCATCGCCGTCGCCGAGGATGAGCGCGTGGCGGGCTGCGGCCACGGACGGATGGCGCAGCCGAGCATTGCGGCAAAGCGTGAGCCAGGGGCCGAAGCTCAGATATTCGAGCCAGCGATAAAGGCGGGCCAGCCGGCCGAAGCCGTCGGGGCGGGAGCGGAGGATGGCAGCGCGTTCGGAGATGGCAATTGCGGGTGGCATGAGCTCTATCGGAGTATCGGCAGGACCAGCAGTGGCGTCAGCAGCGCTGCGTCTGCGGCGATGCGCAGAGGCAGTGCTGGGAGATGGGTGTGGCGGCGATCGAGTACCGCGAGGAGAACAGCCGCGAGGGAGAGAGCAAGAAAGAGCGCGGCTGCCGCATCGGCTTCACGCGGAATGCAGAGTGCGGCTGCGATGAGCCCGGTGGTGGCCAGTGCAATCGAGACCACCGTGAGGCGGCGCTGGAGCCATTGCGTTGTGGGGTGAGAGGACTGTTGCCGCAGGAGTGCCGGGTTCTCCCACTTGCCCTGTTCCCATTTGTCCTGTTCCCACTTTTCAATCGCCGCGCAGTTCAGCCAGCAGAGCACGGCAAAGAGCGCGGTAGCGGTGCCCAGCAAGGCTGTGGAGAAAGGGACATGTGGAATCCGCGCCCATGCGGGAACGGCTGCGGCAAGGGCAAAGAGGATGCCTACGGCCATCTCCTTGGGCAGAAAAATTCTGCGCCCGGCTCCGCGAGGCCAGTGAACAGCCGCGAAATACGCCAGCGTGAGCGCGAAGAGCGCCGTGTCGTCACGACGGGCGGCAGGGCTCATGCGGAAAGCGATCAGCCAGAGGAGCAGCGCTGTAATGGGGATCGTAGCAGTCAGAAAGCTCCGCCGATGACGATAACTGAAATGGTGGCGCTCGCGGAGATGTGCCGCAGGGCTGCGGGCATCGAGCAGGCGGACATCAAGCAGACGATCGGCGACGTAGAGCAGCCATGTCCCAGTGGCCAGCAGCAGGGGAGCTGTTACGGGCAGGCGCGCGCCGAGGCTGCGGGCCAGACTCCAAGACCAGAGAGCTGCGACTGTAGGCGCGTCGAGCGAGAGCAGGTGCCACCACGAGGGCAGCGCGCCCAGAAGGGAGCGGCGACGGATGAGCGCAGGCGCGGCAGTCGTCGAAGGCACGGGGAAATACTACAGGGGCGCATGGAAAAGGGGATAGAGCGCGAAATTCTCCAGCTGAAACGCCTGGGGCCTCTCCGCTCGAAGTGGCCCCAGGCGTTTCAGCTGGAATCGGAGCTAGTCTGCTGCGGTCTTCGCTCTTTTGGCAGCCGGTTTGCGATGAACGGCGCCATTCGCGGGCTTTGTCGCCTTGCGTTCTTCGGCGGCAACGGCGGCGATCTCTGCCGGGCTTTCCACGGGGGGAATGTCCGCAGCCGTGGCCTTGTTTTCCGCGACCTTGATGAAAAAGTCCTGCGCGCTGAAGGGAGCCGCGTCCGGGGTAAGGTCACGGACGTGCGGGTAGTCGCCTGAGGGCTGCAGACGACGTGCCTTCACCGTGTCGGCCAGGTAGGCGGAAAGGATTTCATAGCGCAGGCGGTTACGGATCTGCGCGTCGCGGATGGGGAAGACCACCTCGCAGCGCTCGAAGAGGTTGCGGGGCATCCAGTCGGCGCTGCCGCAATAGACCTCTTCCTCACCGCCGTTGGCGAAGAAGAAGATACGGCTGTGCTCGAGGAAGCGGCCGACAATCGAGGTGATGCGGATGTTCTCGCTGAGTCCCTTGACGCCGGGGCGCAGCGAGCAGATGCCGCGCACGATCACGTCGATCTGGACCCCCGCTTTCGATGCTTCGTAGAGCGCATTGATCACGGAGGGCTCGAGCAGCGAGTTCATCTTGGCAATAATGCGCGCCGGGCGGCCGCCGAGCGCGTGCTCGGTCTCGCGATGGATGAGAGTAATCATGCCCTGCGCGAGGGTGAGCGGGGCGACGAGCAGCGGCGTGTAGTCGTCAGACTCAGAGTGCGCGGTGAGATAGTTGAAGACCGAGTGCATCCCGGCGGTAATGTCGGGGTCGGCAGTCAGCAGACTGATGTCGGTGTAGAAGCGCGAGGTCACCGGGTTGTAGTTGCCCGTGCCCAGGTGGCCGTAGCGGCGCATCACGCCGTCGGGATCGCGGCGGACCATCAGCGCCAGCTTGCAGTGTGTCTTGAGTCCGACGATGCCGTGGAAGACCTGTACGCCGGCGTCTTCCATCTCGCGTGCCCAGCGGATGTTCGAGGCCTCGTCGAAGCGCGCGGTCAGCTCGACGACGACCGTCACTTCCTTGGTCTGCGCGGCTTCCACCAGCGCCTGGAAGATTGGCGAGTCGGCGCTGGTGCGATAGAGCGTCTGCTTGATCGAGACGACGTTCGGGTCCTTGGCCGCGGCCTGGATGAAGCCGACCACGCCGTCATAGGAGTCGTACGGATGATGCATCAGGATGTCGCGATGGCGCAGCTCGTCGAAGATGTCCTCGGACTTGCGGTTCAGGCGCAGCTCGCGGGCGGCGAAGGGCTGATCCTTGAGGTCCGGGCGCGGCGTGGCGCTGTAGAGGTTCATCAGCCGTGAGAGGTTGACCGGGTGGTCGGTAAGGAAGACCTGGCTGTCATCGAGCTCGAAGTTGACGCGCAGCCGTTCGATGATCTCCGGTTCGGCATTCTGGTCGATTTCGAGTCGGACGGCGTCGCCTTTGCGGCGGTTGTGCAGCTCGCCGCGAACCGTTTCGAGCAGGTTGCGCGACTCTTCTTCCTGGAAATAGAGGTTGCTGTTGCGGGTGACGCGGAAGGCGGTGCGGGCAAGGATTTCGTAGCCCCGATACATGCCTCCGGCATTGCGCTCGATCAGATCGTGCAGGAAGACGAAGTCGTGTGTGCCGGAGTTTGAAGGCAGCGGCACCAGACGCGGCAGGGCGCGGGGTACGGTGATGACGCCCAGGACCGGTCCGGTCGAAGATTTGCTGCGCTTGGAGCGCAGCAGCAGCGCGATGCAAAGCGCCTTGTTCAGCACGCGCGGGAAGGGATGGCGCGGATCGATGGTGATGGGGGTAAGCAGTGGGTCGGCTTCACGCTGGTAGAACTCGGTCGCAGCCTTGCGGGCGGCATCGTCCATCTCATCCCAGCCGAGGACGCGGATACCGGCCTTGCGCAGCGCCGGCTGAAGCTGGGTGTTCCAGCAGCGGCCCTGCTCGGCGACGAACTCGTGCATGTCCTCGTTGATGGCGGCGAGGGTCTGCTGCAGGGTGGTGCCGTCGGGCGCGGTCTCGGCGTAGCCATCTTCAATGCGCTGCAGCATGCTGGCGACGCGGATTTCCACGAACTCGTCCAGGTTGCTGGCGGTGATGGCCAGAAACTTGATGCGCTCGAGCAGGGGATTGGACTCATCCTGCGCTTCTTCGAGGACGCGGCGATTGAAGCCGAGCCAGGATTCGTCCCGTCCGAAGAAAAGGCTCTGTTGGGTTTCGCGTGCTTTTGGCATGAAGCTATGTCCTTGCGCGGTCGAAGTTTGTACGACCAGCTATACATCAGCCTTGGATGCGGGCGGGTAAACAGGATGCGAAAAGTGAATGCCATTCAAGCACGGATTCTCGCCGTTCACTTCATTCCTGGTTGACTGGCCCCCGCGGCTCGGTAAGGATAAAGGGTACGCTGGAGGTGCTATCGATGATCGACAACGACTGTTCCGGATCGGGTTTGGCCAAGGCGCAGGATGCGGCTGTGGAGCTCTACCAACTGGCGGCCTTGTTGCTGGGCAAGCAGACGGATGCGCTGACGCTGGTGGAAGAAGTTCTCGCCGGGGTGGAGATCGACCCCTGCGCGCAGCAGGAAGCGGCAGAAGGGCTGGTGCGTGAGCGGCTGCTGGCTTCAGTGATCACGCGGCTGGCTGCCGAAGACCCGAAGGGTTTCGCTGCTCCGGCAGCGAGCGTTCAGGATGTCTGCATTGAAGACGACGATCTCTCGGCCGCCGGCCTTACCGCGGCGCAGCTGAGCGAGATGATCGGCGGCTCCGGCCGCGAAGAGATGCGCGCATGGCTGGAGCAGCTTCCCGCGGCACAGCGGGCCATCTTTATTCAGCGCGCGGTGCTCGGCCGTGACAACGCAACCACGGCGGCCAGCCTGCCCGGCGGCAGCGGATGGTCGGCGCAGCAGGTGAGTGACAGCTACCGCCAGGCGCTGTGCTCGCTGGCCAACTCGCTGGTGCATGCGGCGGTCCGGGTGTCCGCGTAACCCCATATTTCCGATAAACAAAGGACCGGCTTCCCTGTGGAAAGCCGGTCCTTTACTGTGTAGGGGCGGTTTCTTCCTGAGTTTTCCGAACCGGAACGGCCGGTTCCCCGTTCCCGCCGGGCCAACCGGGAAGCAAGCGCAGTGGAATCAAACGCAATTTGTCGTTAATTCTGAATATTTTCCGCAGTGGCCGCATCCAAAAGCTCGTAGCCTTTTCCCGTAATATTTCGGGTAAGTAACAACCATTTTTTCTGGAGTCATGTGTGGCAAGAGCCCTTCTTCCTGGGCAGGGAAAAGCTGTCTTGTGTTCGGTGCTGACCGCCGGAGTGCTGGCGCTCGCGCCTTCTGGAGCGTACGCATTTCAGCTCGGAGGGGGTGGTGGCGGTGGCGTCGTTCAGCCTTCGTCTCCCATTCAGATCCAGCAGCCGGTCATTAATAGCCAGACCTACCAGGGTTCCGAGACGACGGACAAGGCGACCGACGTGGTTCTGGACCTGACTTTGGCCGATGCGGTCGCGCGTGGTCTCAAGCACAATCTGGGCCTGATCCTGACCACACAGAGCACGACGAGCTCGCACGGCTCGCAGCTCGAAGAATTGCAGTCGCTGCTGCCGACGGTTACCGGCAAGATCACGGAGTCGGTCCAGCAGACCGATCTGCAGGCCCTCGGCCTGCGCGGCGAAGGCTTCCCGGCAATCATTGGTCCCTATGGCTATACCGACCTGCGGGCATCGCTCAAGTGGTCGCTATTGGATCTCTCCTCGCTGCAGAATTACCTGGCCTCGAAGCACAACTTCGCCGCCTCGAAGCTCTCCGCTACCGACGCGCGGGACATGGTGGTGCTGACGGTGGGCAACGCCTACCTGCTCTGCATTGCCGACAAGTCGCGCATCGATTCCGTGCAGGCGCAGGTGGATACGTCGAAGGTTTCACTCGATCAGGCGGTCTCAAACCATCAGGCCGGAACGGCTCCGCTGCTCGACGAGTTGCGCGCCCGCGTCGATTACCAGACGCAGGAACAGACGCTGATCAGCACCAAGAACACCTACGAGAAGGATAAGATCGCGCTGGCCCGCGTCATCGGCCTGCCACTCGAGCAGAAGTTCCAGCTAGTCGATCAGGAGCCCTATGCGGCCCTCGATCATGTGGAAGCGGACGACGCGGTGAAGCAGGCTCTCGGCGCACGCCAGGATCTGGCGGCTGCGAAGGAGCAGCAGACGGCGGCCGAGCATGCGCGGCATGCGGCCACCGATGAGCGTCTGCCGGTCATCAGCTTTTCCGGTGATTACGGCGACATCGGTGTGAACGTGGGGACATCCCGCTCGACCTTCGATGCGACCGGGTCGATCGATTTCCCGATTTTTGAAGAAGCAAAACTGCGCGGCGATGCCAAAACTGCGCAAAGCCAGCTGGAGCAGGCGAAGGCCAAGGCCAGCGACATGCAGGGCCAGATCGGCGCCGATGTGCGCGACAGCCTGCTCGATCTCGAGTCGGCGGCCAAGCAGGTGGAAGTAGCCCGCAGCAATGTGGAGCTGGCGAAGGAAGCGCTGAGCGAAGCGCAGCAGCGGTACAAGGCCGGGGTCTCTGACAACCTGGCGGTATCGCAGGCGCTGCAGTCGATGGCGCAGGCCGACGATCAGTATGTAAGCAGCCTATACCAGCACAATGTCGCGAAGCTTTCGCTGGCGCGCGCGCTGGGAGTGGCGGATCAGAAGTATCAGGTTTATTTGGGAGGAAAGTAGCGGTGGCGGACGAGAAGCCCGAACAGCAAAACGGAAACGGCGGAAAACAGCCTGAACAGCCTGAGCAGAAGGCGCGGCGCCGGTTCATCATCGTAGGCGTGGTGTTGATCCTCTTGGTGGGCGCGCTGCTGTTCTGGTGGCACTCCACGTATTACGAGGACACCGACGACGCACAGGTGAACGGCCACCTGATCCAGGTGAGTTCGCGTATTGCCGGCAACGTGATCAAGGTCAACGTGGACGAGAACCAGTTCGTGGAAAAAGGCACGGTACTGGTCGAGCTCGACCCCAAGGACTTTGAGACCGCGGTGCAGCAGGACGAAGCCAACCTGCAGGCGGCCGAGGCTGCCTATGAAGCGGCGAAGGTCAACGTGCCGGTCATCAATATCAACACGGGCACGAACCTCCGCACGGCAGGCGTAGACGTTTCGACGGCCAGCGCCCAGGTGGCGCAGTCGGAGAAGCAGCTTGAGGCTTCGCAGGCGGCAGTCCTCCAGGCCGAGGCGAACAACACCAAGGCGCAGCTCGATCTGCAGCGCTACACCCCGCTGGTCGAGAAGGATGTGATCTCGAAGCAGCAGTTCGATGCGGCGGTAGCCACGGCGAATGGTGACAAGGCGGCTCTCGCGCAGGCGCAGGCCCAGGTGTTGGCCTCGCAGGATGCGGTGCGTGTCGCGAAGGATCGTGTAGCGCAGACGCAGCAGGCCCTGAAGTACGCGGAAACCGCGCCGCAGCAGGTTGCTATCCAGAAGGCGAAGGCCGACCAGGCCGCGGCTCAGGTGGAGCAGTCGCGTGCAGAGTTGGCCCAGGCGCAGCTGAACCTCAGCTACACGAAGCTCGTGGCTCCGGAAGCCGGCATCATCACGCGCAAGAGCGTGGAAGTGGGACAGAACGTGAGCGTCGGCCAGAACATGGCAACGCTGGTCTCGCTTGACGACATCTGGATCACCGCGAACTTCAAGGAAACCCAGCTCGAAAACATGCGCGCTGGTCAGCACGTCGAGATCAGCGTGGATGCCTACGGCGGTCGTAAGTACGACGGCAAAATCACGCAGATCGGCGGCGCAACGGGCTCAGTTCTTAGCCTCTTCCCGCCGGAGAACGCGACCGGTAACTACGTAAAGGTGGTGCAGCGCGTCCCGGTAAGAATCGACCTGACGGACATGAAGGAAGATTCCGACCATCTGCTCCGGCCCGGCCTCTCGGTCGAGCCGAAGGTCCGGGTCAAGGACTAACTGCTCCGCTGGCATAAACAGGAGGCGCCCTTCGGGGCGCCTCCTTTGTTTATCCATAACGGCGGCAACATTTTCTGCGTAGTGTGAAGGAGTGCTATTTCTGTAGCTAGTCAGTTTCTGGAGACTTCTGCGTAGTGTGAAGGAGTGCTATTTCTGTAGCTAGTCAGTTTCTGGAGACAGGACGATGGAATCCGGCAGACAGCGAACTCTCAATGTGCTGAAGAGATCCGGGCTCTGGTTCGGCTGCGTATTGACCGCCATGGCGCTGTTCAGCGCCTGCATGATGTTGGCTCCTCCATTCCATTGGGACTGGGATGGCTACGTGCTGGTTTATCGAATCACGTCGATCCTGGCTTTGCCGGTCGCCCTGTTGTTTTTGCCGGCCGTTCTGCGGTTCCGCCAAGCGAGCGCACCGCAAATGCTGGCTATTCTTTCGTCCGGAGTGCTAGTCGGACCGGTTGCTCTTGTCCTCTGGTCTCAGGTGATGATCTGGCATGGTGCAAATGCCGACATGGTATGGCACGGAGATCCGGAGGTAGGTTTCGGTATCTGGGGTGAGGCAAAGTATGCTGCGCTCGTCGGCTTTCTTTCGACCACTCTATACATCCTCTCTTTTCGCGCTCTAGGAGTAGCGAAGAATTCGAGGTAGCCCGGGCCCTGCTCCGTGCATCCAATCAGCACAAGGAGAGGGAAAATGAGCACTGCAGCTTTGAAGGAAGTTTCGAAGAGCACCGGCACGGATCTGATCACCCCGCATTGGCACCAGACCGCCAAGGAAATCCAAAAGTTCGGCTCGGTCATCAAGGATCTGCCGATCGGCATCAAGGAAGATGCGCGGCGTGAGGTGTGCGAGCGCCTGAACCTTCTGCTGGCGGACACCGCGAGCCTGCGCGACCTCTACAAAAAATCCCATTGGCACGTCGGCGGCCCTACCTTCTATCAGCTGCATCTCCTTTTTGATAAACACTTTGAGCAGCAGGTAGAGCTGGTGGATCTTCTCGCCGAGCGTATCCAGATTCTGGGCGGCGTGAGCGTGGCGATGGCGCACGACATTGCCGAGTTGACGCGCCTGCAACGGCCTCCGCGTGGTCGGGAAGAAGTGCCTGTCATCATCTCGCGGCTGCTCGAAGCGCATGCGCTCATCCTCAAGGATGCGCGTGAGCTGGCTAAGAAGGCCTCGGATCTGGGAGATGACGGCTCGAACGATCTGTTAATCAGCGATGTGGTGCGCACCAATGAAATGCAGGTATGGTTCCTGAGCGAGCATTTGGTCGAGATGCCTCTGGTGCACGCGAAGTAGTTCCATCTACAGGATGGCGCGGCCGGAACCAGCGGGATTCGGTAGTGCGCAGCGAAGAGCCGCAGGCCGGGCAGACCTGCGGCCTTCGTGCGTCTGGAGGGCTACGGCATGGCCGGGTGAATCGTTTGCCGGTTGCAGGGCATCCATGAATCACTGACAATCAATCGGTGACAGTGATCGCTGCTCGCCGGTTTCTCTGATCGCTGCAATCTTTCGGTTTTGGATTCGAGGCTCGTGGTGCCGGTCGCGCTGGATTTCTTCCTGAAATACGGATACTGGATTCTGTTCCTGTGGGTGATGACGGAGCAGCTCGGGGTGCCGATCCCGAGCGTGCCCGTGCTGCT
Organism: Silvibacterium sp.; assembly: GCF_047605705.1. Taxonomy (NCBI): domain Bacteria; kingdom Pseudomonadati; phylum Acidobacteriota; class Terriglobia; order Terriglobales; family Acidobacteriaceae; genus Silvibacterium; species Silvibacterium sp. Next base: position 86,862 of record NZ_JASGFD010000005.1, read on the forward strand.
CACCGCGGGCACGCTGACCGCTACGCACAAGCTGAACCTGCCGCTGGTGCTGGTCTCCGTCATGCTCGGTAGCCTGGTGAGTGACAGCCTCTGGTACCTGATGGGCAAGAAGTATGGCGGCGCCGTCGTAAAGCTGCTTTGCCGGCTTTCGATGGAAAGTTCGACCTGCGTTCGCAAGACCGAAAACTACTTCACCAAGCACGGCCCGGCGGCCCTGCTGGTGGCCAAATTTATTCCCGGCCTGGGTAGCGTGGCCGCACCGATCGCGGGGCAGACTTCGATGCCTTACAGCTCGTTCGTCATCTTCGATTGCGCCGGTATCCTGATCTGGGCATTGACCTTCACCCTCGGCGGTCGCTTCTTCGGTGACGTGCTCAAGAAACATCCCGGCGCGCTGAGCTGGGTGGCGCACTTCGCCGTGCTGCTCTTCGTGCTGCTGCTGCTGGCCTTCCTCTTCTATCGTTTCCTGCGCCAGCGCGCCTTCCTCAAGGAGATCCGCACGCAACGCATCTCTCCGCAGGAGTTGAAAGAGATGCTCGACGAAGACCAGCCGGTGTACATCGTGGATCTGCGGCATCCGCTGGACTACCTGCCGGACCCGCGCACCCTGCCCGGGGCTGTCATGCTGACCCCGGACAAGCTGGTGCTCGAGAGCGAGCAGATCCCCCGCGACCGCGATGTGGTGCTCTTCTGCACCTGCCCGAGCGAGGCGACGGCGGCCAAGATGGCGCTGGCTATCCGCAAGCTGGGTGTGTATCGCGTGCGGCCGCTGCTGGGGGGGTATGACGAGTGGAAGAAGCTCGGTTTTCCTCTGGTGCAGATTCCCGCAACGGGCGAAGTGGACAGGGCCTTTGTGCCCGCCGACCAGATTGCCTGATATCGCATTTGATCCAGCTGTGCATCCGCTGTGCTAAGTTGAGCAGAAGTACACCACAGTTGAGGATGCCATGGCCTGGGTAGAGACATACCACTGCGACGTTTGCGGGAAGCGCAAGACTGAAGAGGCGACCGACTGGTGGCTGGCTTGGACCGAAGGGACGTCTCCGCTCCCCGGCGGGGATTGCCAGCCGGTGCTGCGGCTGACGCCGTGGCACGTTTTCCTCTCCCATGACGCAGGCGTAAAGCATCTCTGCGGCGGCCGCTGCGCGCAGACGCTCATGGATCGCTGGATGCACACGCAGACCGGGTGCGTAACGGATTAAGTCAGGTAGCAGCTAGTTGTCAGTTCTAAGAACGGCCAGCGGGGATCTCTCCTGTTGGCCGTTTTTGCGCCTGGCTGCTGGACGGGCGCAGAGCGCACGTCTCACTTTCCGCCGCAGGCACACACCGCCCATTAAGATAGAACGTTACGCCCGCAGACGGGCGTGCGAGGAGTGAGCTTGGCATACGACGACCTGCGGGACTGGATCAAGGCAATGGAAAAGGCTGGCGAACTGAAGCGCGTACGCGCGGAGGTGGACCCGATCCTGGAGATGACGGAGATCGCTGACCGTGCCTCGAAGGCAGGCAAAAAGGGCGGTGCGAAGGGATGGGCGCCCGGCGGTCCGGCTCTGCTCTTCGAGAATGTGAAAGGCTATCCCGGAGCCCGCGTGCTGATGAACCAGTTCGGCAGCGAGAGCCGCATGAAGCTGGCTCTGAATGTCGACTCGCTCGACGAAATCGCCGGACGCATCCGCACCTTCATGGAGATCAAGTCGCCTGAAGGCCTGCTCGAAAAGTTCAAGATGCTGCCCATGCTCGCCGAGGTGGGAAAGTTCTTCCCCAAGGTGATTTCGGCCAGGGACGCGGCCTGCAAGCAGGTGATCCGGCGCGAGAACTTCAGCGTGCTCGATTTTCCCGTGCTCAAGACCTGGCCCTTTGATGGCGGCCGCTTCATTACGCTGCCCTGCGTGATCACCCGCGATCCGAAGACCGGCAAGCGCAACGTGGGCATGTATCGCATGCAGGTGTACGACGGCCAGACGACCGGCATGCACTGGCAGCGCCAGAAGAATGCGGCCGAGCATCTCCGCGAACGGGTGCGGGCATCCGTAGGCACCTCGCCCGCGGCGCATGTTGCGGCGATGGCCGAGACCGCAGGCGCGACCACCAACATCGCTGGGATGACAAACACCATCTCCGGACCCGTGACGCCGGGTGCTCCGCAGGTGGCCTTCGGCAAGGAGAAGGACGGCCGGCTTGAGGTCGCCGTGGCCATCGGCACCGATCCGGCGACGACCTTTGCTGCCATTGTGCCCGCGCCGCCCGAGGTCGAGGAGTTCATGATCGCGGGTTTCCTGCGGCAGAAGCCGGTGGAGCTGGTGAAGTGTGAGACGGTGGACCTCGAGGTGCCTGCACATGCCGAGATCGTGCTCGAGGGCTATGTGAACCTCTCCGAACTGCGCACCGAGGGGCCGTTCGGCGACCACACCGGCTACTACACCATGGAAGACGAGTATCCGGTCTTCCACATCACCTGCATCACGCACCGCAAAGATCCGGTCTACGCGGCGACCATCGTCGGCAAGCCTCCCATGGAGGATGCATGGATGGGCAAGGCGGTCGAGCGCATCTTCCTGCCGCTGATGAAGCTGACCATGCCGGAGATTGTCGACATCAACCTTCCGGCGGAAGGCGTTTTCCATAACCTGATGATCGTGTCCATCCGCAAGAGCTATGCGGGGCAGGCGCGCAAGGTGATGAACGGCATCTGGTCGATGGGGCAGGCGATGTTCACCAAGTGTGTCATCGTTGTCGACGAAGACTGCGATGTGCAGGACCTGGGCGAGGTGACTCTGCGCGTCACGAATAACATCGACCCGGAGCGCGATATCGCCTTCACGCTGGGGCCGGTCGACTCGCTCGATCACGCCTCGCGGCTGCCGAACTTCGGCAGCAAGATGGGCATAGACGGCACGCGCAAGTGGGCAGCCGAGGGCTTCACACGCCAGTGGCCGCCGATGATCGAAATGGATCAGGCGACCAAGTCGCGCGTGGATGCGATCTGGTCCTCGCTCGGCATCGACGGACGGGAGAAATAGATCTTCCGGATCTGCGCAGGCGTGAGAGCTATCCGTCAGCGGTTAGCCAGAAATGGGAGCCCACCCATGACAAGCGTTTCGTCGTGGGTGGGTTCCGAGGATTTCGCCATTCCTTTTGTCACTCGCTGCTTGAAGAGAACAGCAGGTTCCTCCACTTCGCGAGACGAAAACGTCTCGCTTCGGTCGGAATGACAAATCTGCTTTGAATTTCGTGCTTCTCTACTCCAGCCAAAACCGGGCTTGAATGGGCCACCGTCGAGGTCGAGGCCCTATCTGAGGCCTGAGTGAATGGCGAAAAGGCCGCGCAGGTTGTCTCACCCAGGAGACAAAATATGTGAGTTTTCTCACAATTACGCTGATGTGTAACCTTCTTATCTGCAATGACTTAATGGATTTATTGACCGAGTGCTGGATTTGCCCGTGCCGGAGGTATATAACGGTGGGCATGTCGATCGTGCGCAACATTGCCGGAATTGCGAAGGGAATGAGCATCACCTTTGGTGAGATGTTCCAACCTACCGAGGTCGAGAATTATCCGGATGGACCGGGACCGCTTCGGGGAGCTGTTTTCCAAGAGCGCTTCCGTGGAGCGCACGTGCTGCAGCGCGACGAGCATGGTCTGGAGAAGTGCGTAGCCTGCTTCCTGTGTGCAGCCGCCTGTCCTTCCAACTGCATTTACATCGAGGCTGCTGAGAACACCGCCGAGCAGCGTATCTCGAGCGCCGAGCGTTATGCGAAGGTCTACAACATTGACTACAACCGGTGCATCTTCTGCGGCTATTGCGTGGAGGCCTGCCCGACTGATGCGATCACGCATGGCCATGGCTTCGAGCTGGCCACGCTGAACGCCACCAATCTGGTCATGCGCAAGGAAGACATGCTGGTTCCCACCGTCGCCATGCCGGGTGAACTGGCCGCGCACTCCGACTCCGTCAAATAAGACGAAGCAGTAAAAAGCAGGAAAGAGAACAGAATCTTCTTTCCCTTCATCCAAGCAGGCAGGTGCTTCGCGCCGTATCTATGCTGGTTTGCGATGTGAGGAGAGAGGATGCGAAAGATACTCTGGGCCGCGGGGATCGCGGCCTTCTGCTTTTCTGCTGCGGGATGGTCTCAATCTGTGACCATCGGTACGCCTGTGGAGGTTTCTCCAAAAACCATTAAGCCCTCCGGCTCTGCGCCGCGGATGAAGGTGCAGCTGCTGTCTTCGAACCGTGACGTGAAGGAGTACGCGGTGATCTTCTACACCGGCGATGAGGCCTTCAGCGGTCTTGCCCGGTTCGCGCAGGAGTATCACGTGACCAGCGCGCACTTTACCGCGATCGGAGCCATCGCCGCGGCAAAACTGGGCTGGTTCGATGCGGCAAAGAAGATCTATCGCATCACGCCCTACACCGGGCAGATGGAAGTCGCCTCGATGAGCGGCGATATTGCCGAGTACCAGGGCAAACCTGCTGTGCATGCGCATGCCGTGCTGGGAATGCCCGACGGCTCCGCGCGCGCCGGACACGTGGTGGAGATGCAGGTCAGGCCCACGCTGGAGGTGATGGTTACGGTCGACCCCATCGGCATGCAAAAGCGCTTCGATCCGGATACGGATCTCACGCTCATCGATCCGAAACCAGAGTGAAGCCAGGCGTATCGCCCGAGGAGTAGAATGGGCCAACGACCCTCTATGACTGACTCGGGCCCCACAATACTTCACGTGTGCAGTAGGGAGACGATCCTAGGACTGCGCGATCAGATTTTGCGTCTTCATGGCTACCAGGTGGACTCCACTCTGGGTCCCGAGGAGGCACTCGAACTGGCGCGACGGCGTGTCTACGATCTGGCTGTGATTGACGTGGAGGGCGACGGACGCATCCCTGTGGCCGAGCATCTCTGCCAGCAGCTCAAGGAGCAGAGGCCCGGGCAGGATGTGCTCTTTATCTGCAACTATCGGGTCTCGCACGAGAGCGAGTGCCCGGATGAGGTGATCCGCGCCGAGTTCAATCCGAAAGCCATGGTCGAGGGGATCGAGAGTTTCCTCCGCAAGCGGACGGAGTGACCGATAGCCTGCAGTGGGCGTAATTGAAGAGCAGATGGGCAGCCTCTACAGGCTGCCCATCTGCGTTTACAGCGGTTTCGGAGCCGGAACCGGCGTGGCGGCGGGGTTCGGCACCAGCGCAGGCAGTGGATCGATCGCCCATACATAGACGAAGAGCTCGCGGCTGTAATGGAGCACCGGAGGAATATCCGGCAGCTGAATGCCGTGCGCCGCGGGCAGCTCATTGATCTCAAATTCTGCCTCGGCCCGCTCGAGCGGCCAGGGCAGGTGGTGGATATTGCCTTTGAAGATGGCGTCGCGTTCGCCGGCTTTGCCCGGACCGGCGGTGTAGAGGGCATAGCGCTCGGTCAGGAACTGCTCCAGCCCCTGTTTGTCGGAGGCTTGCCCGAGCGAACGGTAGCGGGCCCGGAAGCGGGCGCGGTTGTCGGTAAAACGGCGCTCGCTCGAATAGGCGAATTCGCGATTGCCGCAGTGCTCGATCTTCATCTTCGACCAGTAGTAGGGCAGCCGGTAGAAGGTGCGGGCGAAGGTGACGGCGATGGGGTTGCCGGCGTCGAGTGAGAAGAAATAGACGCCGCCGAGGTTGGTATGCGGCTCGCGCACGTAGGTGCGCAGGTTGAGCTCGGGAAAGCGGCTGAGACCGGGAATGGCGGGCAGGCCGCGCAACCGGATCTGATCCATCCAGAATGGAACGACGCCCACCCAGGCGGAGCCGTCGAAGGTGTCCACGGTGAGGCCGGAGGGGATCAGAGAGGCAATCTGCGAGGCCGGAACCGGCCAGTGCGCAAACAGCAGGTCGTTCCAGCGCTGGGTCATGCTCCAGTGGGCGGAGGGGAGTGGCCAGGGCCGATGACTGGTGTCCGAAAGAATATCGCGCATGCGGGAGGAAGGGCGCGACTGCGGCAACCGCTTCATGGTAGATAGACCCGGGGCAGACGAAGAGAGTTGCTGCGGAAGCTCAGGGATTTGGGCTCTGCTCACGTTGCTTTCCTTGGATTCCTACTGCGTCATAAAAGACCATCCGGCAAATGGGGGAGGGCCGAATGGGGCGCGAGTAACTCACAGCTCAGGACACAACAATAGAGCTGAGGATACCGTATCCTGTAGCAGATGCAGGTCAAGGAAGAAGGCCGGGAGGCCAAAGGAATCATGGAAGCGGAGCAGCCAAGGAATCGGACAGAGGTGTTTGCAGTGCACGGGGCGGACCCCGAGGTGCTGGCCTACGCCATGGCCAAGTACTCGCGCTCGGCGCTCTCCATGAAAGAGTCGCTCAGGGAGATCTCGAGCCAGCGGGCCGAGCAGTTCCTGAATACCTTTTATTTTCAGTACGGGCACCGCTCCATTGCGGACCTGGCGCACCTGGCGTTCGCCATCGAGCGGCTGTCGCTGCTGGCAGCGATCGTGCTGGTGGACGAGCAGCGCTGGGACGGGCAGGAGCGCTCGACGCGCTACCAGAACTTCCGCACCAGTGGCTGGTATCTGCCGCACTTCACGGGCGATATCGCCTCGGAGACGGAATTCAAGGCGGGGATCGAATCCCTCTTTGCCGCCTATCACGAGGTCGCCGAGGGCGTTACGGAGAGCCTGAAGAGCTCGATCGCGAAGCCTGAGGAGATGAAGCCGGAGGCTTACGAGCGCACCCTCAAGGCTCGGGCCTTCGACGTTGCCCGCTACCTTCTGCCGCTGGCGACCAACACGTCGCTCGGCCAGATCGTAAACGCCCGCACCCTGGAGACGCAGGTCTCGCGGCTGCTGTCGAGCCCGTTTGCCGAGATTCGCGAGCTGGGGGAGAAGCTGCGCGAAGCCGCCAGCGGCTCAGCCTGGAACGTGCGCGCGGAAGAAATGGCTGCGGTACAGCACGAGATCCGCAAGGTGGACGTGGAGCTGGGAGAGCGGACCTCGGAGATTCTGACGCGTCCGGTGCATGTGGCTCCCACGCTGGTGAAATACGCCGCGCCGAACGAGTACGAGATCCGCACGCGCGCCGAGCTGAAACAGGCTGCCGCGGAACTGATGGGCTCGGAGCTGATCGATGCGGCTCCGGTCGTAGACCTGGTCGAGGCCGATCCGAGCCTCGAAGTGGAGCTGGCTACGACGCTGCTCTACGGCGCCTGCCACTATCCTTACCGGCAGATTCAGCAGCGGGTGGCCTCGCTCGACGAGGTGCGCCGCAACGAGATTATTGAGCTGGGAATTCGCCATCGTGGCCGTCACGACGAGCTGCTGCGCGAGTTCTCGGCAGGGCAGGCACTCAAGTTCGACATCCTGATGGATATCGGCGGCTTCCGCGATATGCACCGCCATCGCAAGTGCACGCAGATCATGCAGCCCTTCACCTCGCTGCACGGTTTCGATGTGCCCGAGGGGCTGGCCGAGGCTGGTCTTGAGGCCCGCTATACCGAAGCGATGACGGCAGCGCATGAGGTCTACGCAAAGCTGGCTGCGGGCGCAACGCCCGAGGCCGCCGAGCGGGCACAATACCTGCTGCCACTGGGCACGCGGAACCGTTCGCTCTTCAAAATGGACTTCGCCGAGGCGCTCTATATCTCTGAGCTGCGCTCGGCTCCGCAGGGACACTTCTCCTACCGCCGCGTGGCGTGGGAGATGTACAAGGCTGTCGAGGCCCGGCATCCGGCGCTGGCGCGGTACTTCCGCGTCACCAACGTAAACGAGCCAGTAGACCTCCTCAAACGCTAGCCACTGCGCGTGGCGCGAATCGCCTTCGGCTCCCGCTCCCGTTGGTCGCGAGTTGGGTGCCGTGCAAGACAAGAAGGGCCGGAAGCTGCGTGCTTCCGGCCCTTCTTTCTGTGAAAGGTGCGCTTATTTCGCAGCCAGTGCCTTATCGAGCGCGGCTTCGAGCCCTAAAAAATCGGATTCAGTGTAGCCGACGCTCTGGAAGACGATCACACCGTGCCGGTCGATGACGTAGGAGCGCGGAATGCCCACGTCGGCAAAATGCTTGTACACCTCGCGCTGCGGATCGTAGGCGAGCGGGAAGGTATAGGCGGCGTGCTTGGCTGCGAAGCCGGCGACGACGTCCTTGGTCTGCTCACGGGCGATGGCCACCATGGCGAAGTTCGGGTTTGCCTTGTACTTCTCCCAGACCTCTTTTTCGAGGCGGGGCATCTCCACCTGGCAGGGGCCGCACCACGTCGCCCAGAAGTTCACGACCACGACTTTGCCCTTCTCGTGAGCGAGGTTAAAAGTGCCACCGGACAGCTCGTCCACCGAGATTGCGGGCGAGGTATCACCGACCTTGGTATGCGTGCCTTTGACGAAGGCGTCGGCCTCTTTGGCGTCCGTGGCCTGGTCCGCGGCATGGGCGGAGAGTCCGAGGGTGAAGGCAAGGGCGAGCGGAACGAGTGCTTTGAGTGGGCGCATGGTTGGAAATTAGGATAGCGCAGAATACTCGCTGCGATTTCTGCGCTCATAAGTGTAGTGCGGAGCGAGTTATGCTTTTTCCATGCTCGCGATGATTAGAGATTGGATCAAGAGTTCGCTCACTGCTTGGGGAGTCTTCGTGATGTTCATTTGCTTCTGGAGTGGTCTGGCCGCGCTGATGCTTGGAATCGGCTTTACGGGCTACAGGGCGTGGTGGTGTGCCAATAGTATTGAGGCAGATGGTATTGTGGCGGCGCTGGTTCAGCGTGTAGACACTGAAGATGGTGTGACCGCGACGTCATATGCACCTGAGTTTCGGTTTCAGGCAAAGGACGGCTCCGAGCATCGGGTTCAGTCCGACACGTATTCGAACCCTTCTGTATATGCAGTAGGTGATCGGGTGCGCATACTCTATCGTCCGGAGAAGCCTGCTTCTGCGCGTATCAAGAGCTTTCTTCAGCTCTGGCTATTGCCGTTGGTGTTCGGCATCTTGGGCGTCCTCTTTTCTTTGGCCGCCTCCGCGATTCGTAGAGTCTGGTTCGGATATTGGTTCTATTGGAGCAAGCCGCTCTCGATTGCGGCATAAACCTTCCCACGTCTCAGAGTCGAGACGTGGGGCACCCGGTGATTTTTTCCGGAAGGCGCTTTAGCGGCCGGCGGCGCGGTGCTTTTCGATACGCGCGAGGATGCCGTCCCACAGCGCGATCCGGGAACGCAGAGCAGACTCGGCAGCCTTTGCGGCTTCTTCCCAGCGCTCGTGCGAGTCGCCGCAGAGATCGGCGACCAGGCCGAGCGAGAGCGGGCCGTGATCTTCGCCATCGACCTCGATATGGCGCTCGAGATACCAGACGAAGCGGTCGAGCCGTCCGCTGAGTTCGCGGTTCAGGTCGCGCACCAGCGCGCGGAACATGGCCGGGATGAGGTCTTCGCGTCCGAAGGCGAAGGCGCCTGCCTGCGCTGCGGGCGTGCCGCGTTCAATGATGCGGAAGGTATCGCCGACAAAGGCGCGGGCCTCGGCGGGCGTGTCTGCGGCGAAGATTACATTGCCGGTCGGCGCGTGGCCGATGAGCGCGTCGATCGCCGAGGTCGAGGCTCCGGCCTGCCGCATAGCGGCGAGGTACATTTCGAAGTGGCTCGCGGGCTGGCCGTCGTAGACGTCGCTCTCTTCGCCGAGAACGATCTCATTGATGAAGCGGCGGCTCGCGGGGAAACGCGTGGGCACCCAGGGCACGGTCACCGAGGTGAGTGTGCGTTGCAGGCTCTTGAGCAGGCTCATGAAGTCCCATACCGCGAAGACGTGCGACTCCATGAAGAGGCGCAGCTCGGCGACGGTGCGGATCTCGAGATAGAGCGGGTGCGCGGCGAGCTTTTCGCGGAGCGGAGCGATGCGGGCTTCGATGTCGACGGCGGCAGCGTGCGGGGCAGGGATCGCGGTATTCACTCTCCATTATCGCGCAGGGGAAGTCCGCAGGGGACGGCGCTGGCATTTCCAGCTTGCGGGTGTGTCGTTTCGGGAGTACAGTCGTTTATCGATATATCGATAAACGAGGTTGCGATGCCGAAACGAAAGCTTGACCCACTCCCGGCAGCTGCTTTCCAGATTCTTGTCGCGCTGGCCGGTGAGGATTTGCACGGGTACGCGATCATGCGGCAAGTGGAGGAGCAGACGGGCGGCCGCATGCGCATGGGACCGGGAACGCTCTATGGCTCGATTCAGACACTGCTGGAAGAGTCGCTGATCGAAGAGGTGAGCCGCGCGGACGATGAGGATAGCCGGCGCAGGCTCTATCGGCTGACGGCGGAGGGGCGGCAGGTGGCGCGGCACGAGGCCGATCGGATGGCATATCTGCTGCGTGCGGCGCGGGTAAACAAGATCTTCCGGGGGGACTATGTCTGAGCGGATATTTGCATTGCTTTTGCGGCTCTATCCGGCCCGCTTTCGCCGGGAGTTCGGAGACGAGGCGTTGCAGTTGGTGCGTGAGCGTCTGCATGCGGAGCATGGATTGGCGCGGTTATGGCTGTGGTTCGAGCTTGCAGGCGATCTCGTGCTATCGCTGCCACGCGAGCATGTGCGCAACCTGAGGCGTCCACGTGTGGCGCAACCGCAGGTCGCGGGCGGCGGCATGTTCTGGATGGTCGAAGAGCGCCCGCCGCAGCCAGGGAGCTTCATCATCGGTGCAGTCTTTGCGTTGCTGGCATTGAGCCTGTTCCTTTTTCTCCTGAACCACGGCGGTGTGGCGCGCTCGGGTGGTTGGCAAGGCACGTTGCAGGGCCTGGATGCGGCTTACGCATCGCAGGCGACCGCTGGTCAAGGCGTGAGCGGCGTGCCGGAGATCGATGCGGCGGAGCGCGAACGGGTGATCCGTGGGGTGATCGAGAATGTTCGCGCGAATTATTTCGACAAAGATAAAGCGCAGCAGGTGACGACAGCGCTGCGCGAGCATCTGCGTGCCGGGGATTACGACACGATGGATACGGGGAATCTCTTCAGCGCAACGCTGAACCGGCAGCTGCGCGCCGTGACGCACGATGAGGGGCTGATGGTGCTCTTTCGCGCGGATGGACTTTCGACCTCGCACGCCTTTGCCACGCTGCACGTGATCGATACGCGCTTTGGCGTTCTTGTTCCGTGAACTCATCGCGGGAATAAGAAAGACCGGCCCGCAGGCCGGTCTTTGCATTTGCGAAGGAACAGGTTTAGCGCAGCAGGTCTTCGAGCGTCGCGCTGAGGTCGGTCTTTTCGTCGCGATACTTCACGATGACCGGCGTGTAGACGCTGAGGCCCCACTCGGCGGCCTTGCCTTTCTGGATAGAGCGCGAGCCGGCGACGACGACGGCGTTCTCGGGGATGATGAGCGGCGTTTCGGAGGTAGCGCGCAGGACGGTGCCGTTCACGGTGTCGTACACCGGTGTGCCGCGGGTGAGGATGGTGCCGGCCGCGAGCACGGCGCGCTTGCGCACGATAGTGCCTTCGTACACGCCGCAGTTGCCGCCAACGAGCACATCGTCTTCCAGGATGACGGGGCTGGCGTTGACCGGCTCAAGGACGCCGCCGACCTGGGCTGCAGCGCTCAGGTGCACGCGCTTGCCGATCTGGGCGCAGCTGCCGACCAGGGCATGCGAGTCGACCATGGTGCCTTCGTCGATGTAGGCACCCACGTTGACGTACATCGGGGGCATGCAGACGACCGACTTCGCCAGATAGGCTCCGGCGCGGACCGAAGACCCGCCGGGGACCACGCGGACGCCCTGCTCGGCGGTGAAGGTACGAGCGGGGTAGGTGTGTTTGTCGACGAAGGAGAGATCGGTGCCCGCGGCCTCGAGCGTGCCGAGGCGGAAGCCGAGCAGGATACCCTGTTTGACCCAGGCATTCACGCGCCAGCCGGTAGGCTGGGTCGCGTCGGGTTCGGCAGAGCGCAGAGTGCCGGCTTCAAGGGCCGAGCGAAGCTCGAGGAAGGCGGCCATCGCGGCCGGATCGCCGATGACTGCTGCGCCGGCGGCAAAATAGTGCTGAATCTGGGACTGAAGCGTGCTTTCGGACATTTGTTCATAGTCTAAAGGCGGTTAGCAGTCAGCCACAAAGACGGCTAGCCGCTATGTGGCCGGGATATCATGGGCGCGCGATGGATGAGATGGCGGAGTTCGACCTGGCGACTGCAAAGGCAGCGGCGCATAGAACCTGGACGGCAGGGGACTTCGGGCAGATCGCCCGCTACGCGGCAAATGAGGGAGAGGCCTTCGTCGAGCGGCTGGGGCTCGGTCCGGGGATAGATGTTCTGGATGTTGCCTGCGGCACCGGGAATCTGGCGATCCCGGCGGCGCGGACCGGAGCGTGGGTCACGGGCGTGGATATCGCGCCGAACCTGCTGGAGCAGGCGCGGAGGCGAGCAGCTGAAGAAAGCCTGGATGTGGCCTTCGACGAAGGCGACGCCGAGGCGCTGCCCTACCCTGACGGACGTTTCGATGTGGTGATGAGCATGTTCGGGGCGATGTTCGCGCCGAGGCCGGAGGTTGTGGCGCGCGAACTGGCGCGGGTGTGCCGCGCCGGAGGCCGCGTGGCGATGGCCAACTGGAATCCTGCCGGAGGCGCAGGGAGGATGTCGGCCATTGCACGGAAGTATCTGCCGCCGCCAGAGGGCATTCCTTCGCCTGCGCTATGGGGCAATCCGGCTGTCGCTACGGCGCGGCTTGAGGCGGTGGGATTTCGCGTAACCACGGCGATGCGGGCGGTGGAGTTGGACTTTCCGTTCTCCCCGAGGGAGACGGTTGCGTTCTTTCGCGAATACTTCGGTCCGGTCAGGATGATTTTCGAGCGGCTCGATGAGGAAGCGCAGGCCGGCTATGCGGCCGATCTCGAAGCCTTCTGGAATGAAAGCAACAGCGGAGGCCCGGGCCGGACACAGGTGGTGAATGAGTATCTGGAGGTGGTTGGGGTGAAGAACTAGGCTTGTCATTCAGTGGCCGAACAGCCAGACACTGGGCAAACTTTCTACCACGAGGAGACATCCGTCCTCTGGCCCCAGCGTTTAACCCGAGCTGTTAGTTGCACCCGATGCGGAGGGCGCTAAGGATGATGAGGGGTAGCCATAAGAGGAGGGCTATCGCGGCATATCCTTTTTTCCTGTCCAAGAAGCAAGCGGGAATTGAAATCAAGGGTGACCAAATCATTGCTTGAACAGCAACCTGCCATACATGGTAGTAGCTTGTATGCAACACGGCGGAGTACGTCGTATATGGCCGATGAGCGAAGCAGTCCATCTCTGGTCGTCCGCCGATAACCCATGTAATCGTGAACCCAGTCAGGAGCATCAGTAGTGCTGACATTCCTGTCCATGCACGGCTCGGCCTGATTACGTTCATGCTCGCTATGCTACTGCATCGCGCAGAGGTCTCTAAGGCTTGAATATGCGGCGCGCACGTGCAAGCCTTCCCTGCGGCACTCTACGCATCTAGTCGGGGAATCGTGCCTGGATCGTAGATTTATGTGAGACCCACCCGTGACCAGCTGCCTGTCATGGGTGGGGCACCCGGATTTCGTGTGATAAGAGAACTGCGGGTTCTTCCGCTTCGCTCACTTCCTCCGCTCCGGTTGGAATGACATCTCTTGAAAAGAGCCGAGGCTAAAACAGCCCCAGGTCCCCTTCCGGCTGCGGTCCGTGTACCAGCAGGCCGAGTTCGCCGGCGATGCGTTCGAGCTTGGCGCGGGTCGAGGGTGCGACCGGCACGATCGGCAGGCGGTAGTGTTCTTCGAGCTTGCCCATCATGGCCATCACGGCCTTCACCGGGCCGGGACTGGTCTCCCAGAAGTTGGCCTGCAGCAGGCGGAAGTACTTGCGGTTGAGGCGACGCGCTGTGGTCCAGTCGTTGGCCAGGGCGGCGTGCATCATCGCGGTCATGTCCGTCGGGATCTGGTTCGATGCGACCGAGACGAGCCCGGCGCCTCCGAGCGCGATGGTGCCGAGGGCCATGTTGTCATCTCCGGCGTAGACGTGGAAGCTGCGCGGCACCAGCGTGAGCAGCTCGGTGATTTGCGGCAGGCTGCCGCTCGATTCCTTGACTCCGGCAATGTTCGGCTCGGCATCGATGAGCCGCAGCACGGTTGCCGGCTCGAGATTGGTGCCGGTGCGGCCGGGGATGTTGTAGAGGACGACGGGCAGATCCGAAACCTGCGCGGTCGCCTGTGCGACGGCGCGGAAGTGCTGGAACTGGCCTTCCTGATTGGGCTTGTTGTAGTAGGGGTTCGCCGTAAGGATGGCGGTAACGCCGGGGATCTTGGCGGCGAGGGCGGCGCGCTGCGCGGCTTCGCGCGTGGAGTTATGCGTGGCTCCGGCCCAGACGGGGATACGTCCGGCCACGGCCTCGGTAATGATGCGGATCACCCGCAGCCATTCCTCGTCGGTCAGGGTCGGCGTTTCGGCGGTCGTGCCGCAGGCAACGAGCCAGTCGATGCCGCTTTCCACCTGCCATTGCGCAAGGTTGTAAAGAGTAGGTTCGTCGAGGCTCCCATCGGCGCGGAAGGGAGTGACGAGGGCAGTACCACAGCCAGTCGGTGCATCCATCACGATAGTGAGTTTACAGGGGGCGGCGCGCAAAAGAGAAACGCGGCGATCCATGGTGGGGAGCCGGTGAGTCTCTAAAATAGCCCTATGATTTCGGTGCTCATCCTGACGAAGAACGAAGAGCAGGACCTGCCGGGCTGCCTCGAAAGCGTGGCCTGGTGTGACGACGTGCATGTTTTCGATTCGATGAGCACGGATCGCACCGAGGAAATAGCCGTTGCGCATGGCGCTGTCTTTACGCAGCGCCTCTTTGACGGCTATGCGAGGCAGCGAAACGCAGCTCTCGAAGAACTCGCCTTCCGGCACGAGTGGATCTTCATCCTCGACGCCGATGAGCGCCCCACGCCGGAGCTTGTGGCGGAGATGCAGCGCGTTGCGACGTTGACCGAGGCAGGGGTGAATGGCTACCGGCTGCGCCGTCGCGACTTCTTCATGGGGACGTGGCTGAAGCATGCGCAGATCTCGCCGTACTACATCCGGCTGGTGCGCCGTGGACGGGCGCATTACACGCGGGAGATCAACGAGGTGCTGGAGGTGGACGGCGCAATCGGCGACCTGGCCGCGCCGCTCGATCATTACCCGTTTTCGAAGGGAATCCGGCACTGGATCGATAAGCACAATGTCTATTCGACGATGGAGGCGCGCGTAGTGGCCGATGGGCTCTCTCTTGCGCAGGCCTCGTGGAGGGAGGCCTTTTTCGGCAGGGATTTCCACTCCCGCAGAGTGGCGCAGAAGGCGCTCTTCTACCGTATGCCGGCTCGTCCGCTGCTTAAGTGGGCCTACATGATGTTTGCGCGGCGTGCGGTGCTGGACGGTGCTGCAGGCGTCGCCTATGCGACGCTGCAGTCGATCTACGAATACTTCATTGTGTTGAAGACCCGCGAGATCGAGCGGGAACGTGCGACTGGCGTGCACGGTAGCTGAGTCTGCTTACGGATACAGTGAACCGTGCCGCGTCAGCAAGCATGTGCGGCAATCCGTTCACCGAGCAGCTCTGCGAGGCTGGCAGCCTGCGCGCGAATCTCCGGTACGGCCGTCGACTCGAACAGGGTTCCGATGCGGCTGGGTCCCAGAGTGAAGAGTGTGGACGAGGGCATGCCGTCTGGGCCGATCAGCGCGCCTTCGGGCGTGCTGGCAAAGCCGAAGCCGAGTGCGCCGGTTGTGGCCAGGCCCTGATGGAAAAGGTCATGCAGTAACGGCGAGGGAACTCGGCGATAGTCGATGTTCGGACTGGTGCAGTGGATGACACGGGCGGCCGCGAGCTTTTCCTGGCCGGAAACAGTGCGCAGGGTGAGGTGCAAGGCTTGCCCGTTCTGCTCAAGTTCGATGGCGATGACGCGGCCTCTCCGCAGAAGCAACGTGCCGGCAGCAAGCTCGTCCTGGATCGCGGCATCAGCCTCGGGAGCCATACGATGCCGGGCGATATCCCAACGGCGCTGCAGGTGACGACGAAAACGACGCTGCTCGGCGGCGGGAAGGCGCTGCCATAAGGTGTTGCTGTGTGGGCGCAGGCTGTCGACTGCGGCGCGCCACGGTGCACCGTCACGGATGGCCTGGCGCAGGACACGCGTGTAGGTAGCGCAGGTCGGCTGAGTTCCGGCTGCGATGGCGGATTCTGGAAGCGGATTCGTTGGCGCGTGAGCAGCGGGCAAAAGTCCGTGCCGAGAGATGGCGACTACCGTGCCGCGATGACCGATCTCACGAAGGCGAAGCAGCGCATCCACGGCGGTGAGGCCGCTGCCGATGAGAGCGACGGTCGCCTCGGGAGCCATGGCCTCTGTGGCGCGCGGGTGCCAGGCGTGAGGACTGTAAAGGCCGGAGGCTTCCGCTGCGGGATCAAGGCCGGACGGCGGCGCGGGATGGAAGTTGCCCAGGGCCAGGATGACGAAATCTGCATCGAGGAGCTGCCCATTATCCAGAGCAAGACGATGGCCTGCACCGTAAGGCCGGCACTCAAGTACCGAGCCGCGGATCGCCTGGAGTCCCGGGCTGCTTTCGAGAAGCGAAGAGACGTAGTTGCCGAAGAGAAAGCGCGGGGCAAACGTGCCTGGTGTGGCTGCGGTGTCATGATGTGCGCGGAGCCAGTTGAGGAAATGATCGGGCTGATCGGGCAAGGCACTGATTTTGCCTGCGGGTACGTTCAGCAGATGGCGCGGACTGGGTGTGGAGTGAGCGAGTCCCAGTCCCAGGCGTGGACCGGGATCGATGATGACGACACACGGGGCCGCGGGTTGGCGGAGAAGGTGAAACGCCGTGAGTGCACCGCTGACGCCTCCACCGACGATCGCGATAGTGGGAACACCAGCCAACTTCACGCGCAATGCGATACCGCCAAAACAGTCATACGAAACATGGACGCAAAAATAAAGACGCAGAAATGAGCGTGGAAGCTTACAGCAGCCCAATATATCCGTGATCGCCCGGGGAATACTTCTTTCATCCTGCTGTTTCCCTATTCCGATTCTTTGTCTCGATCTTTCAGGAACTGTTCCTTCGCAAGCCTCGTATCGTCATGCATACGCGGAGGCAAAGCAATGAAGATCTTTACTGACACGAAGAAGTGGATGGTACGTATTCTGCCTGTGGTCGCACTGCTTGTGCTGTCTGGCAACTGCCTGCATGCTCAGACAGACGCGAAGAGTCAGACTCCGCCTGCGGAATCTCCCGACGCGCTTTTTTCGACCATTCAAGCGCTCGATACGCAGCTCTTCGATGCTTACAACCATTGCGATCTGGAGAAGTTCGGTTCTTTTCTGGCCGAAGATCTCGAGTTCTACCATGATCGCGGCGGTCTCAGCCGTGGGCGCGCGGCTACGGTCGAAGCCGTGAAGAAAAACATCTGCGGCAAGGCCACGCGAGAGCTCGTTCCCGGCACGCTCGAGGTCTACCCCATCGCAAACTATGGCGCGATCGAGGTCGGTGTGCACCGCTTCCATCATCCAGGGCATGACGATACGGAGCCGCTGGGTGAGGCGAAGTTTCTGCATATCTGGCAATACAGCGGAGGCACGTGGAAGATAACCCGCGTCGTCAGCTACGACCACCATACGCTGGCAAAGTGATCGGAGCGGCGAAGGCTTACCTGCGGGGAGCCTTCGCCTGCGCACGCCGGCGTGGGCGTGGCGCGCTCTCGAGCGCGGCATTACGCAGAAAGGCGCGAAACGCGCCTATGTTGCCGGCCGGCTCCGGGCCCGCAACATACGCCATGGAAAACCGTCGTGACAGCTGCAGACCGCGTATCCGCGCCACTTTGAGTGTGCCGAGCGCCAGCGGATAGCGTGCCGCCCATCGCGAGATGAAGGTGACACCCAGCCCGGCTTCAACCGCATTGAGCAGGCCTTCATTCGTATCGAGCTCCATGGGCACGTTCAATTCGCGTGGCTTGAGGCCAGCTGCCATTAGCGCCTGTTCGACGACACGCCGCAGTCCTGAACCGAATTCGCGGAACAACACCGGTTGCGAGCGAAGCTGTTCAAGGTCGATCTCTGCATCGGCCCATTCATGCGCCGCGGGCACGACCAGTATCAGATGATCCTCCATAAATGGTTCGATATGGATGTCCTTCCGCTGTTCAGGACCTTCGACGAGCGCCATCTGAATCTCGCGGCGTAGCAGCGATTCAAGCACCTGATCGGTATTGCCGCTGCGCGCATGCACGCGGACGCGAGGATAGGCGCGCAGAAAGCCGGCGATAAAGTTCGGCAGCAGGTATTGGCCGATGGTCTGCGAGGCTCCAAGGAGCAGTTCGCCCGTGTTGTTGCCCGCAGCCGCGGAGACTGCGGCGATCGCATCGTCACCGAGTATCTTGATCTGCTCGGCGAAGGGTAGCAGCGCGACTCCGCCGGGTGTAAGCGAGATGCGTCCGCCGGAACGGTCGAAGAGCGAAACTCCGAACTCGTCTTCGAGCGCCTTGATCTGTTGCGTAACCGCGGGCTGCGTGAGTAGCAGTTCCTCGGCGGCACGGCTGAAGTTGAGATGGTGCGCGACGGCGCGAAAAACACGGAGGCGGAAGTTTTCAATCATGGCGTAGGTGGAGACCTGTCGCTTTATTGTTGCAGGCCGGGCGGTGGAGCGTGCGAGCGCAGCTTATAGGGCATCACAATTCCTGCTTGGACGTGGGGTGTGCGGCAGGTCGAGACTTGATCTTGTAAAGGAGAAACACCCATGAATGACTTGTCCGTTCGGAACTTGAGCCTGATTCGGGCTCTGACTTTTGGAGTGGCCATAATCGCGATCCCCCAGCTGAGCGAGGCGAAGCATGTTGCCGCGAGCCAGGATGTGGCAGTAGTGACGCCGGCCAGTCTTCCAGAGGAGGCGCAGGCTCCGGGCGAGGCGATGATGCTGCACAGCGATGGAGCCGGAAGCACGTATCTCTACGTGGAACAGAAGCGGGGAGCGCACCTGCTGGTGCTGGACGTGAGCAATCCTTCGCGTATTCACGTGGTGACGCGGCAGGCCGTTGCGGCGCAGGGAGCGTATGACTTTGTGGAGCCTGCGGGAGTCGATCGCGAACTGATTCGTTATCGCGACAACGGAGCCACGGCTCTGCTGAACCTGCGCAAGGCCGCCAAGCCTACGCTTGAAGCGGTCTCGCTTCCCGGCCCTGTGGAGATGCTTGGAGCGCATGCTTTGCTGGCTACGGAGACGGCTTCCTCACCGGTTCGGACAACTCCGGCTCACAGTCTCGATGTTGTAGCCCTCGAGAATCATGGAGGTGAGGAGGTGCTGGCGAAGATTCCAGCTGTTACCCAGCGGCTCGTCAATGATGAGACGGGTACGCTCTTCCTGCTGAATGAGCAGGGGCTCACAGTCATTCGCCAGTTGGATGCCGAGCGTCAGCATGAAGTGGACGAGTTAAGTGTGCGCGGCAACTGAGCCGGGCTAAATCGTTGCAAAGACAGCCGCCGTCCCAACTGGGGATGGCGGCTTTTGCATTTTTAGCCATTCTTTGAATACCCTTGGGGGGTATAGGCATCTTGAGTGTGAGGAGAAATGTTGGCAATGGCTGAAAACACGGTAAAGCTGGCAATCGAAGGCATGCACTGCGGGGCGTGCGTGCGGCGCGTTACGCAGGCACTGGAAGGGGTGGTCGGCGCGAAGGTGAAATCGGTCGAGGTTGGTTCGGCGGAAGTGGTGCTGAGCGCAGGCGCGACACCGGAAGAGGCGGCTGCTGCGGTAAACCAGATCGGCTTCCCAGCGCGCGTGGCGCAGTAAGAGGGCGCGATGGCAGGCAGCACAATCGAGACAAAGCCGGGCGGCATTGAGCGCGTGAGTTTCCCTGTGACGGGGATGACCTGCGCGGCCTGCCAGGCCTTCGTGCAGAAGGCGCTTGGGGCCGAGCGTGGTGTGCACGAGGCGACGGTGAATCTCATGCTGCACCAGGCCACGGTCAGCTTCGATCCATCGGCAACCTCAATTGCCGCACTGGTGGAGAAGGTGCGAAGCACCGGCTACGGCGCGGAGATGCCCGTGGATGACGCTTCGGCTGTCGCGACGCAGGATCGTGAAAGCAAGGCCCAGGCCGCGGAGTATCGTGCCTTGCGGTTGAAAGCGATCGTCACTGTGACGGCGGGCGTTGTGGCGATGATTCTGTCGATGCCTCTGATGTCGTCTGGACATGCGTCGAGCGCGATGCATGATCCGGTGCTGCACTGGTCCATGGGTGTTCTCGATCCAGCGATGAAGGCTGTCGCGCCGTGGCTCTTTGCCGTGCCGCCGCAGGCTCTTCGCTGGAGCATGCTGCTGCTGTCGGCTGTCATCGTCGGGTGGACGGGGCGCCGTTTTTATATCAAGGCATGGAGCGCTCTCCGCCATCGCACTGCGGACATGAACACGCTGGTCGCGCTGGGTACAGGTACGGCCTTTCTCGATTCCGCCGCGGCGACCGTGGCTCCGCACTGGTTTGCCGCTCATGGAGTTGCACCGGATGTGTATTACGAGGCCGGGCTGCTGATTCTTGGCTTCGTGCTCACGGGCAACACGCTCGAAGCGCGGGCGAAAGGGCAGGCCGTGGCTGCGTTGCATCGGCTGGCAGCTCTGCGGCCGGAGACGGCGCGCGTGGTGCGTAACGGTTCGCAGTTGGATGTACCGGTTGCGGAGATCCAGGCGGGCGAGGTTGTGATTGTCCGGCCAGGCGAGCGCGTGCCTTCCGATGGGGAAGTCCTCGCAGGGCACAGCAGCGTGGATGAATCGATGCTTACCGGTGAAGCGATGCCGGTTGAAAAGATGGCTGGCAGCGGTCTGCTTGGCGGCACGATGAATCAACGCGGCGTGTTGCGCTATCGTGCGACGGCGGTTGGCGCAGAGAGCACGCTGGAACAGATTGTGCGCCTGTTGCGCGAAGCGCAGGGGTCGCGTGCGCCGATCCAGAATCTGGCCGACCGCATGAGCGCAGTATTTGTGCCAGTGGTATTGGCTATCGCCGTTGTTACATTTGCCGCCTGGAGCTGGTTCGATCCTGCGGCAGGAGTGGCGCAGGCGCTTGCCGCAGCAGTGACTGTGCTGGTCATCGCATGCCCCTGCGCGATGGGTCTCGCCGTGCCGACGGCGGTCATGGTAGCCACCGGGCGCGGTGCGGGGGAAGGTCTGCTCATCAAAGGGGGCGTGCCACTCGAACGCCTGGCGAAGGTGGATACCGTTGTCTTCGATAAGACTGGAACGCTCACCATGGGGCGTCCGGAGGTGGTCGATATCGTCACCGCGGATGCTACAAATAGCGCGGGAGTGCTGCGCATGGCGGCGTCGCTCGAGCGGGCCAGTGAACATCCGCTGGCCGGTGCGCTGTTGCGCCATGCCGGAGAAGGCATGCCGGAAGCCGAGCAATTTGAGGCGCTCACTGGACTTGGCGTCAGCGGTATCGTCGAAGGCCATGCGGTGCTGGTGGGCAATCGCACACTCATGGAGAAGTACAGTGTAAGAACAGTGGCCCTGGCCGATGCCGCCGATCGGGCTGCGGATGCAGGACAGACAGCCCTGTGGGTTGCGGTCGATGGCGTCGTGAAGGGAATTGTCACCGTGGCGGATACAATCAAGCCGGATGCGGTCGAAGCCGTAAGGGGGCTTGGCGACTTAGGGCTTCGCGTCGTGATGCTGACGGGCGACAACGAACGCACCGCGCTTGCCATGTCGCGGGGTATTGGCCTGGATGAAGTGGTCGCCGGCGTTCTGCCTGAAGGCAAAGTGGACGCGGTGCGAAGCCTGCAGCGAGAGGGTCGCGTGGTTGCGATGGTGGGCGATGGCGTCAACGATGCCCCGGCGCTGGCGCAATCCGATGTGGGCGTGACTATGGCCACGGGCTCGGATGTAGCGCTCGAGGCCGGTGAGGTGACGTTGATGCGCAGCGACGTGAAGTCAGTTGCGATTGCGCTTGCTCTTTCCCGCGCTACCATGCGTGTGATGCGGCAGAATCTTTTCTGGGCGCTGGTGTTTAATGCGGTGGGAATCCCGGTAGCGGCGGGAGTGCTCTATCCGACGTTCGGCATCCTGCTGAGCCCGGTGCTGGCGAGCGCAGCGATGGCGATGAGTTCGTTCAGCGTAGTGATGAACAGTGTGCGGCTCAGCCGGATGCGGCTGGGGTGAGGGAGAGAATGACGGCGAAAAAAAAGAGCGCGACAAAGCCGGATGCGGTGCATGCCTGCGCGGTGCACGGTGTGGAGGAGGGCGGCCGCAAGGCTATTGGCGTGGATGCTGAGATCCGCGCCTCGAACCTGCGTCGTCTCAGTCGCATCGAGGGACAGGTTCGCGGCATTCGCAAGATGGTGGAAGACGACCGGTACTGCGCGGACATTCTCATGCAGGTTTCCTCCGCGCAGGAGGCGCTGCGGGCGGTGGCTCGCGCCCTGATGCGCAATCATCTTGCGCACTGCGCAACGCATGCCATTGAGACAGGCACGTCGCAGGAAAAAGAGGCGATGTACGACGAATTGCTGGAGATGATCTACCGTAACGCGCGGTAATGTGTAGTCGTATCTGTGGCAAAAGCGGGATGCCGGATATGGCATCCCGCTTTTTAATTATTCCGACCGCAGAGCCTGCACAGGATTGATGGATGCTGCGCGGCGCGAGGGAAGATAGCAGGCAAGCCATGCGGCAACGATCACCGCAAGGCTAATGGCTACATACGTCAGAGGATCCACAGGGCTGACATTGAAGAGCAGCGAAGACATCAGCCGCATCGAGAGAAAGGCTGTAATCAGGCCACAGGCCACGCCAATGCCGGTGAGCAGAAGTCCCTGGCGAACGAAGAGAGCGGTCAGCGATTCGCGTTGCGCGCCCAAGGCCATGCGGATGCCAATCTCGCGGGTGCGCTGCGAGATCGAATAGGCGATGACGCCGTAGATGCCGATGACGCCCAACAGTAGCGCCATCGAGCCGGAAACACAGAGCATGACCAGCGTGAAGGAGGTGCGGGCCATCGACTGGGTCAGGTATTCCGCCTCGGTGCGCACGTTTGAGAGCGGAACCTGATTCTCCAGGGACCAGGCCTGTTGCTGCAATTCGTGAATGAAGCTTTGTGATCCGGCGCGCGGGCTGCGCACGATGTAAGTCACATAGCGCTGGACCTCCGTCGGGTTGCCTTCGAGCCGGTCGAGCAGCATTGGCCAGTAGACAGTGGACTCAGCCGGCTTATCAACTCCGTCGGAATAAACATCTTCGACGACGCCGATGATCTCGCGCCAGTCATCGGAGGTGCCTACGCGAATGTGCTTGCCCAGCGCATTCGCCGGAGTCTTCCAGTACTCGCGGGCAAACTGCTCCGAGATTACGGCCACAGGATGCTTGTCGTAGTTATCGCTCCAGGTGAAGTCTCGCCCTGCCACGATGCGTGTGCCGAGGGTGTCGAAGGTTCCTGGCGATACGTACATGAACTTGCGTATGGGCGGCAGTTCCCCTGTGCCGTAGGTGTGGTCCTGGGCGAAGACGGGATCCATGGAGTGGCGGCCATCCATCGGGACCGAGCTGGCTATCGCCGCGGCGGAGACGCCGGGAAGTGCGGCGAGCTTGTCGCGGATTTCCTGCTCCATGCGGATGACTTTGTCGCCCTGCGAATCCGGAATCTGGCTTTCCGGGATGAAGAAGCGGAAGGTCTGCAGCGCCTCCGGATGCGTGAAACCAGGTGAGACATGCGAAAGCGCGAGGAAGGTGCGGATCATCAGCCCGGAGCAGATGAGCAGCACCAGAGCAAGCGCCACCTGCACGACCACGAGAGTCTTGCGCGCGCGATGCCGCTCGCGGCTCTGGCTAATGGAGCGGCCACCTTCGCGCAGCGTTGCATTGATGCCCGCGCCTGCATACTTGAAGACCGGGATCACACCGATCAGCAGGCTGGTGAAAAGAGCGAGTCCAAAGGTGAAGAGCAGCACCGGCAGATCGATGCCGATCTCCTGCACGCGGGGCAGTCCTTCAGGCGCGATGGCGAGCAGTGCGTGCAGGCCTCCCCATGCCAGGGCGAGGCCCAGCAGGCTTCCTGCGATCCCGAGCACGAAGCTCTCAACCAGCAGCTCCCGCGTGATCTGCATCCAGCCCGCTCCGAGCGCGGAGCGCACGGCCAGTTCCTGGCGGCGGCCTTCCACGCGGACCAGCAGAAGGTTCGCAACGTTCGCGCAGGCCACCAGCAGCACCATCGCGATCGAACCCATCAACACCCACAGTACGTTGCCGATATCGCCGACTACGTCTTTCTTGAAGGACCATGCGAGCGGCTGGAAGTGCGCCTTTTCAAAGAGGTCCATGCTGAAGCCCGGCGGCGTGGGGAAGGATCGCAGGACAACCGGACCCAACCGGCCGAGGTCGGCCTGTACCTGCTGGATGGTCACGCCCGGCTTCATACGGGCGATGGCATTGTCATTGAAGTTGCCGAGGTGGACCTTCGAGCGATCGATCTGCATCGGTGCGTAGATGTCCGCTGAGGTGAGATCGCCGATGGCAAAGCCCTTGGGCAGTACCCCGATGATCTGGCGCGTCTGGCCATCGGCAACGAAGGTGCTGCCAATGACCGACTGCGATCCGCCGAATTTGCGCTGCCAGTAGCCGTAGGAGATGAGAACGGTGTGAGGGCCATTCGGGGAATCGTCCTGCCGGTTGAAAAGCCGGCCGAGGACAGGCTTCACTCCAAGGATCGGCAGCACGCCTTCGGTGACATCGGCGCCATTCACATGCTCAGGCGCGCCTGAGCCCGTTACGTTGAAAGCGTCGCCGTCATACGTTCCGATATCTTCGAGCGTCGTATTCTGCTCGCGATAGGTGAAGTAATAGGACGGAGCCATGTTGAGCTTCGGAATATTGATGCCTTCGGCCCGGATCCATACGCTGATGATCTGCTCGGGATGAGGATAGGGCAGCGGCTTGAGCAGGATGCCGTTCACCACGCTGAAAATAACTGTGTTCGCGCCTACACCGATGGCGAGGGTGAGCAGCGTAATGATCGTGAACAGCGGTGCGCGGCCAAGGCGGCGGAATACCTGTTGCAGCTGCGTTCCGAACAGCGTCATACGGCCTCCCGTAAGGGACAGGAATGTGGGGGCGCAGAGCGCCGTATTTCGGGATACGCAAATGGATCGCGAGCGGTTCCGATGAAAACGGGGTGAGATTGATAAATTGGTCGGGATGGTGCCGGTCCTTAGAACCTTTCGTATGCAACTGCAGCCTTTGCGTCTTGAGGACGCGGAGCAGGCGCAGCCTCTCTTCGCTCGCTGGGAGATCGTGCAGTACCTGAACAGCCGCGTGCCTTGGCCATTTCCGGACAATGGCTGCTTTGCTTTTTATCGCGATTCGGCATTGCCGGCGATGGCTGAGGGCCGGGAGTGGCATTGGACACTTCGCTTGAACGATGCGCCCGATACGATCATCGGCTCGATCTGCCTGGTGAAGGGCGACAAGACCAATCGCGGCTTCTGGCTGGGCACGGCATGGCATGGGCGCGGATTGATGACCGAAGCCGTTGCCGCGGTGAATGACTTCTGGTTCGAGGTGCTGGGCGAGCCGCGGCTGCGTGCGCCCAAGGCGATCAGGAATGCGGAGTCTCGCCGCATCTCGGAAAAGACGGGGATGCGCGTGGTGGAGCGCATGGAAGACTCGTACGTCGGCGGCGTGATGTTCGCGGAAGTGTGGGAGCAGACGGCAGAAGAGTGGAGAGCCTGCCGCGGGCGTGTGCTCGAGGACATCGAGCGCGGGATCAACCGCGAAGAGCGCGCAGTCTGACGGGCGCTTCAACGGGTGCTATGATCGCCGCGATCTTTTATTCCTCGCCGTGAGGTTCGAATGTCTCGAGTGAAGCGGAAAATGCTGGTAGTGTGCACCCTTGCCGCTGCCTGGAGTGCAAGTGTTGCGGCGGTCGCGCAACTGGGAAATCCCGCTGCGGATAAGACCGTGCAGACGAGTAACGGTCCGCAACCGGTAGTGCATGCGGATGGCTCGGTCGCCTTTCGTCTTGCGATGCCGAATGCGCAGAGTGTGGGGTTGCGCCTGGAAGGCTACAAAGAGCCGATTCCGATGACGAAGGGAAGCGACGGGGTGTGGACGACGACGGTGAACGGTCTCGCTCCCGAGTATTACAGCTATAGCTACGCGGTCGATGGGACGAACATCCTCGATCCCTTCAATACATCGGTGAAGACCAGTTACTTCACCAACTCCAATGTCTTTCTGGTGCCGGGGCACCCGGCGATGCCATGGGAGCCGGCAGATGTGCCGCATGGCGTGGTGCATCACCACTTTTACGAATCGCAGATTGTGGGCATCCACAGCGAATATTACGTCTATACCCCGCCGGGGTTCGACCCGCATAGTGGGAAGAAGTATCCGGTGCTGTACCTGCTGCATGGTTTCAGCGATGACGCGAGCGCGTGGACGGAGATGGGCAAGGCCAACGTCATTCTCGATAACCTCATCGCAGCGGGCAAGGCAAAACCGATGATCGTGGTGATGCCGCTTGGTTATGGAGACATGCGGGTCATCGCAGACGGCTGGTCGCCGCACCGCGATCCTGCCATCTCGCTCAATAACGTGCAGGAGTTTGTGAAGGTGCTCTACGGGGAAGTGATGCCGCGCGTGAAAGAGGAGTATCCCATCTCCGACAAGCGCGAAGATCATGCGATTGCGGGACTATCCATGGGCGGTGCAGAAACGCTGACGACAGGGCTCAACCATCCGGAAGACTTTGCCTGGATCGGCGCCTTCAGCGCTGGACGCATCACGGAGGATCAGTACGCCACGCGCTTTCCTGGAATCACACCAACAGGTGGACCGGAGTTGCAGAAAAAGCTGAAACTCCTGTGGATTGCCTGCGGAACCGAGGATGCACTGTATGAGCCGAACCAGAAGTTCATCGCGTGGCTCAAGTCGAACGGAATGCAGCCGGTGGCGATTGCTACGCCCGGCATGCACCAGTGGACAGTGTGGCGGGACGACCTGAGCCAGTTCGCACCGTTGTTGTTTCGCTAATCTTTGCAATCGCCAATTGGGCCAACGCGGCGTGCATTTGTCATTGTGATGGTGACAAATGCACGCCGTTTGGCTTATGCGCGGAGCTTGGTGAGGATGGCTTCGGTGGTGTCAATCTCGCCAAGGCGGGGAAAGATGTTCTCGATGCTGTATGTGTGCGCTTCCGGCTTGATGTCCATCATCGCATCGGAGGCGAAAACCACGTGATAGCCGAGGTCATAGGCTGTACGCGCGGAGGATTCGACGCCGATGGTGGTGGCAATGCCGCAGAAGATGACCTGTGTGACTCCCTGCTCCTGCAGCCAATCGTGGAGACCGGTGTTGAGGAAGGCGCCGAAGGCAAGCTTGGTAATGCGATGGTCGGTGGGCTGTGCATCCAGCTCAGGCAGCAATTCGGTGAAGTCGGCTGGGAACTGCGAGAAGTCCGGGCGAGGCCGCGAGATGCGTCCCGCGGCGGCGCCTGCGACATTCACCAGCACGACCGGGAGCCCGCGCTCGCGGAAGGCCTTGGCAAGCGATGCGGATTTCTTGATGACTTCGTTGGCGGAGTCCGCGAGGTTGCTGGCGGCAGCCATGGCAAGGATGCCCTTCTGAAGATCGATGACGATGAGAGCGGCCTTTGGTTCGAGCTGAGTCAGAGGCATGGAGATTCCTTTCGATCGCTGGAACGTACGGTTAAGGTTGAAACGGATGGAGAGCTTGTAGAGTCGCCACTCGCGGTACGAGCGGGGAGAGAAGCCTGAATGCGCGCCATTCGCGCCGTGTACCAAAGCGCGGCTGCGAGGCAGGACGCGCCGCAGAGCATCACCGTGGGCGGTGCTCCGATGCGATGCGCCAGCGCGCCCGCAAACAGGTTGCCGAAGGGCGCTGCACCAAAGAAAGCCGTCGCATAGTAGCTGAGCACGCGCGCTCGTTTGTCTTCAGGCACCAGGGATTGGATGACGGTATTGGTGATCGTGGCAGCCTGCATGACTCCAAAGCCGACACACACCAGCAGGAACATCGAGAGCCATAGCGAGTGCGAGAAGCCCAGCGCGATAAGACCGCAGCCGAGCACAGCCGTCGCAATCTGCAGTGCGCGCGGCAGGCCGTGGATGCCTTTGCGGAGTGTCAGCGAAATCGCCGAGGCGAGCGCGCCTGCGCCGCTTGCCGAGCTGAGCCATCCCAGTGTTCGCGCATTGCCATGCAGCACCTGCGCAGCGAAGACCGGGAGCAGGACCGAGAAGGAATAGCCGATGAGGCTGAGCACGCAGAAAAGTATCAACACCGTGCGGATGGGCAGCGAGCCGCGGACGTAATTCCATCCCTCGCGCAGCTGTTCGAGTATGCCGGCGTGCGCCCGTTGCGGCTCCGCGGGCCTGAGGCGCATCATGGCGAGCGATGCGATGACGGCAATGTAGCTGATGCCGTCGATAAAAAAGCACCATCCCTCGCCTACGGCTGCGATCAAGAGTCCGGCGAGCGCAGGTCCGATGAAGCGGCCGCCATTCGCCAGTGCAGAGTTGAGGGCGATGGCGTTGCCGAGGTCCGCGCGGTCATCGACCATCTGGATCAGGAACGAGTGCCGGCCGGGTGCGTCGAAGGCGTTGATGACACCCTGCAGCGCGGAGAGTGCGACGATCTCGACGAGAGTGATGCGGTGCGAAAGCGTGAGCGCGGCCAGCGCCAGGGACTGCACCGCCGCAGCGCACTGCGTCCAGAGGAGAAGTTCTCGCCGTGGCATGCGTTCTACCCACGCGCCGGCCAGAGGACCGAGCAGGAACGAGGTGATCTGTCCGCAGAAGCCGACCACACCGAGCAGCAGCGCCGAGTGCGTGAGCCGATAAACGAGCCATGTCGTAGCGACACGCGTAATCCATGAGCCGACGAGTGAAATGCCCTGGCCGAAAAAGAAGAGTTGGAAGTTGCGATGCCGCAGTGCCTGCCAGGCGTGACTGAAGCGCGAGTTCACTGCTCGGCCAGGCGGCGCAGAATCTCTCCAGCGGCAAAGAGCGTTTCCTGCTCCTGCTTGTCGAGCTGAGAGATCGCGTTCGCGATCCACGAGCGCTTGGCATCCTTGAAGGCGCGTCGCATCTCGGCGCCCTTCGTCGTTAGAGAGACGAGCAACTGGCGGCCGTCCGTGGGATGCGGCGTACGCTGCACCAAGCCTGCCTCTTCAAGTGCGCCGACGGTTGCGCCCATGGACTGTGGCTTCATGCTCTCGATGCGCGCCAGTTCGGCAGTCGTGAGAGGACCTTGCTGGTCCAGCCGGGCGAGCACCATGGATTCGGTGAGCGAGAGCTCATGGTTGTCGGTAGCCGCTCGCACCCGGCGAATGAGCAGACCCAGCGATTGGGTGAGTTCGGCGACGGAGGTTTCAAAAGGCTTCCGTGACATGAATTCATTCTTCCATATTAGAAGTCTATCTTGCAAGTTTATCTGTCTAGTTGAGCGAAATGGAATGCGAATCCTTATCCCAAAGAGCTGCTCCGTTCGAGCGTACAGGCCGGTTTTCCGATGCGGTGGGCGGCGTGAAAACAGCGCGGGGAAATTTCGTTTGGCGGTTTGCAGCGCTGGGCTATGATGGTGCCCTCTCCCCCTGCTGGCAGTGCCGGGCCTTCAATGCAAATCCAGGGAAGAAGATGTCGCCGATCGCCTACAGCGAGCGCGATGGAGTGCGTCGTGCGGCGGTGCGGATCGCAGGAGGAAGGATGCGGGTGCGTTTCGTTGCGTGGGTGTGGCTGTTGGTGGGCGTATGTCCTTTGCTGATCGGTCAGGGTAGCCGGCGATTGGCGATCATGGAGGCGAACGGCTCGGCGGCGCGGGGAAACCCGGGCATTGCGGCCATGGAGGCCCGGGTCTCTGACGACCTGAACGCCAAGTTAGCCGGGCAGCCGGGAATCACGCTGATTGACCGGGCAAGCGTGGACAAGTTGATCAAGGAGCAGAACTTTCAGAACAGCGACCGCTCCGATGCCAATACCGCGGCGCGCATCGGCAAGCTGCTTGGTGTTTCGCAGGTGGTACTGGTCAACGTCTACGATGCGAGCTACTCCACGCATCAGGATGGGTCGAATGGCTCCTCGAAGACGACCGGCACGATGGTGCTGCGTGCGAACGCACGGCTCATCGACGTGGAGACGGCGGTGATCCTTGCGCAGCCGAAGTCGGAGTTTCAGGACAGCGTCGTTGTGGGAGAGACCTCGAAGTCGCAAGGGTTCAACTTCGGCGCGATTCGTGTTCCGGCGAAACAGAAGTCCAGCGGCGGCG
This sequence comes from Silvibacterium sp., assembly GCF_047605705.1. NCBI lineage: Bacteria > Pseudomonadati > Acidobacteriota > Terriglobia > Terriglobales > Acidobacteriaceae > Silvibacterium > Silvibacterium sp. The sequence continues at coordinate 117,056 of NZ_JASGFD010000005.1, forward strand.
ATCCGAAGGTGATCCAGGACAATGAGACGGCGAAGGCCGTGGATTCGGTCACCACCGATTTGGCAACGCAGTTCAAAGCGGTGATCGCAAGCGCTCCGAAACCGAAGGCCGCCCCGGCGCTGGTTGCCGGCATTGCGAACGGCAGTGTGTTTATCAATGAAGGCGCAGGCTCGGGCATCAAGGCGGGTGATCACTTCCAGGTGACGCGCACCGTCAGCGTTGGACTGACGGATCCGACGACAGGGCAGCCGATCGTGCGCAAGCAGAAGATCTGCGTGCTGACGATCTCGGATGTGGAAGACACGAACGCTTCGGGCACCTGTGCCGGCGGCCTGCCACAGAGCAAGGATGTGGCCGAGCCGATGGAATAGACCGGCCGCAGCTTTCGGCCGCTACCAGAAGAGGCCGAAGGAGGCGCCGAGGACGAAGCTCGAGAGTACCTGGGCGCTGCGATTGGCGGCGCCTTCCTCTTTCATGTCTGCTCGCTGTTGCTCGCGTTCGAAGTCGTGCTTCTGCTCGTCGGCGCGTTCCCGGTACATCTTTGCGAGCGCGGGGTTTGGTTTCGTGCCCAGACCGGCTTCATACATCTGTGAAACCAGCCTTTCGGCTTGGTAGACGTCCTGGTCGGCGGCTTTCTGCAGCCAGTAAAGCGCCTGCGTATAGTTCTGCGGCACATCGTTGTTGCCCTGGTAATAGAGCAGCCCGACGACGCGCTGCGCAGTCACGTCGCCGTCGCGTGCGGCTACGGTGTAGCAGGCCATCGCTTCGGCGCCGTGGTGGAACATCAGCGCGGTCTGCCCGGTAGTCATGGCCTCCTGGCGGCTGAGGTCGTCGTGCGGATCGCAGGTGAACTTCGGCACACTCGCGCTCCAGGAACCGGTGCGGTCGCCGGGATGCCCGAGGCTGCTGTAGACGATCGTGCCGACATAGTGATCGCCGCGCAGTGAACCGGTGTAGACGGCAGAGTTGGGGCTGGTGGTATCCGTGCGCCGGATCACGATGTAGTCCGGCTCGGCACGCACGATGCTCAGGTGTGCGTGCGTATGGTTCTGATCAAACCATACCGCTGTGCCGTCAGTGCCGTGAAAGATCCAGGCCGAGCTACATGGTGGCCCCTGGTTCTCGCAGACCAGAAGCTGCGGCGGCAGGGGAGATGTTGTTGCAGATGTGAGCGCAGCTGGTGCCGGCACCGCGGCAACGGAGTCCTGCAGCATGGCGGAGAAGACGCCGCTTGCTGGGTAGCCTGCGTGCCCGGGCCAGCTCCACTGCACGGTGCCACTGATGTGTGTGCCCTGGACTGTGCCGGTGTAGACGGCGGTCCGGCCCGAGGTGTCCGTGCGCTGGATCACCAATGCGGTGCTGTCGAATTTCTGGATGGAGAGATGCGCGGGTTGCTCTTCACTCGTGGAGGTGGCCGTACCTTCCGTTCCGTCGAAGGTCCATGTCTGGTCGAGCGTGGACGAAGGCTGGGCGCAGGTGTTGTCGCGCGATTCACAGGCCAGAAAACGCGTGGGGGATTGCGTGGCCGCAGCCGTGACACACAGCAGTGCGGACAACAGGACGAAGCCGAGGCGCCGGGCCATGATCTCCTCCGAAAGAGATGTGGTGTAGGTGCTGACAGCGAGGGAGGGAGCGTGCGGGGCCCGAAGGTTGCATCGGAAAGCCAAAAAGCGCTTTCGGGGCACCAGTATAGAGCGAATCGGCAGGGGCTGGACGGGGTTTTCGTCCAGGGGAGAAACCACGGGCCGCAAGTCATGAAAAAATGAAGAGGAGATGACAGCGAGTACGACTGCGGGAGTGGCAAGAGAGTTCAGCGAGCGGATCGGCCGGTTCGAGGTTTCGGCCACGGCGGTGGTCGTGGCGGAAGCGGCGAAGCTGAAAGCCGCGGGTGTGGCCCTGTCCGATTTCGGTGCGGGCGAGCCGCATTTCCCCACGCCGCGCCACATCAAGGACGCGGCGATCGCGGCCATCGAGCAGAACTTTACCCGCTACACGGCGACCCCCGGCATCACCGAGGTACGACGTGCGATCGTCGAGCGCCACGCCGCGGACTTCGGCTCGGACTACAGCCTGGACGAGGCGATCTTCACTACCAGCGGCAAGCTGGCCATCTTCTACGCCATCTCCGCGCTGATTGACCATGGCGATGAAGTCATCGTGCCCGTGCCGTACTGGGTCTCGTACAAGGACATGGTGCAATACATGGGCGCGCGGCCGGTCTTCCTCGAGACTTCCGAGGCCGACAACTTCCGTATCACGGCGGAAGCGATTGAATTGCTGATTACGCCGAGCACACGGGCCATCATCTTGAACTCGCCGTCGAATCCTTCCGGCGCGGTGATGGATACGGCAGATCTCGAGCGCGTGGTGCGGATGGCGCACGAGCGCGGCATCTACGTGCTGCTCGATGAATGCTATGCCTATCTCACGTACAAGGGCTCCCCGGTGAGCGGCGGATCGTATACCGAGGCGAAGGAGCACGTCGTTGTTCTGGGCTCGCTCTCGAAGACCTATGCGATGACGGGCTGGCGCGCCGGTTTCGCGCTCGCGCCAAAGCCCATCATCGCGGCGATGGGAAAGCTGCAGAGCCAGACGACTTCATCCTCCGCGCACTTTGTGCAGAAGGCTGCCGTCGCCGCGCTCAGCGAATCGCAGCAGTGCGTGGCGGAGATGCGGGCCGACTACCTGAAGCTGCGCGACGAGGCGCTGGCAGGGCTCAGTGAGATTCCCGAGATTACCTGCACGGTGCCGGAGGGCGCGTTCTACGTCTACCCGAATGTGAAGGCGTATCTCGGCAGGCCCGGAGCTCAGACGTCGATGGAGCTGGCGTCGCGGTTGTTGCAGGAAGGACACGTGGTCACGGTGCCAGGCGAGGCCTTCGGCACGCATGAGCATTTGCGCCTCTCCTATGCCACCTCGCACGAGATGGTAGCCGAGGGCATGGCGCGGATGAAGGCGTTCTTCGCGGATTTGAGAAATAAAGCGTAGTGGCGGATCTGTATCCGTCACAGTGACAGATTGGAACCACCCGAGAGCTGGAATGCCAGGAGGAGTAACGATGTCGTTGGATCTTTTGCAGAAGGAATACGAGGCGCTTCGCGCCAAGGCAATCAAGCTGGACCTGACCCGCGGAAAACCCGCGCCGGAGCAGCTGGATCTTTCGAACGACCTGCTGGGTCTGCCGGGCACGGCCGACTTCACCGCTGAGGGTGCGACGGATGTCCGCAACTACGGCGGCCTGCAGGGCCTGACCGAGGCGCGGAAGCTGCTGAGCTCGCTGCTGGGCGCGCCCGCCGAGCAGGTGGTGCTGGCGAACAATGCCAGCCTTTCGCTGATGCACGACACCATCGTGTTTTCGCTGGTCAAGGGTAATGTGGACAGCGCAAAGCCCTGGGGCAAGGAAGAAGAAATCTCGTTCCTGTGCCCGGTTCCGGGGTATGACCGCCACTTCAAGATCTGCGAAGACTACGGCATCAAGATGATCCCGGTGGCAATGAACGACGAAGGTCCGGATATGGACGAGGTCGAGCGCCTGGTGGCTGCCGATGCTTCCATCCGCGGCATCTGGTGCGTGCCCAAGTACAGCAACCCGACGGGCGCGGTCTACTCGGATGCAGTGGTCGAGCGCCTTGCCTCGATGAGGACCGCCGCGAAAGATTTCCGCATTTTCTGGGATAACGCCTACGGCGTGCATCACCTCACCGACGAGAAGATCGAGATTGCGAACATCCTCGAGCGTTCGGCGGCTCATGGCAACCCGAATCGTCCCTTCGTCTTCGCTTCGACCTCGAAGATCACTTTCTCGGGTGCGGGCATCGGCGGCTTTGCCGCGTCGAAGGAGAACGTGGCCTGGCTGCTCGCGCGCCTCACTCCGCGCACCATCGGTCCGGACAAGGTCAACCAGCTCCGTCATGTCCGCTTCCTCAAGGATGCGGCCGGTATCGCTGCGCTGATGGAACAGCATCGTGCGCTGCTGGCACCGAAGTTCGCGGCGGTGGAAGAGATCTTCGCGGCCGGCCTCTCCAGCCTTAAGGACGTGACCTGGACCCAGCCCAAGGGCGGCTACTTCATCAGCCTCGACGTGCCGCAGGGGTGCGCGAAGCGTGTAGTGAGCCTGGCCAAGGACGCAGGTGTGGTGCTCACGCCCGCGGGTGCGACGCATCCTTACGGCAAGGACGCAGCCGACCGGACCATCCGCATCGCGCCCTCGTTCCCCAAGCCCGAGGACGTGCGCGCTGCGGCTGAGGCCGTGGTGCTCTGTGTGCGTCTGGCCTGCGCGGAGAAGGAAGCCGGAGCTCTGGAGCCTGCCGGAGCCAAGGCGTAGTTTCTTCTCTTCAAAAACAGGAAAGGCCGGCAGCGATGCCGGCCTTTCTTCTTTGTGCGAGGCCAGAAGAAGTGTGCCGGTGGTAGAGTGGTGTGCGAATTTCGATCTCTCTTTTCGGGATGGGAAGATGGCTTCTTCGTTGCGCAGGGTGGCAGGTGTGATGCTGATGGCGGCAGCCGTGCTCGTGGCCGGCTGTGAGACGGGGCGAACGAACAAGCAGGCATTCGCCGGGGTGCGAGACGACACGACCACGGGTAAGCAGGATCCCGCCCTTGTGGCCAGCGGCGACGGGCAGCCGCCAGTACCGGGTTCCCCCACAGCGGCCGGAGCGGACGGCAAACAGCCTTACGATGACACGCAGGCACGCGCGGATCTCGGAGCGGAAGAGGGGAAGGCTCCTCCTCCGGCTGCGCAAGGCAAGGATGCCTTTCAGCGCCAGTAATCGCGAATCGAAATGAGAAGGCCCGCACTGCGCTTGCACAGTGCGGGCCTTTTGTTGCGGCGGGGAAGCTTAGAAGCCGTAGGAGAGACCGAAGGCAACGCGGGCGCGCGCATTCAGGTTCACCAGGACAGAAGGCAACGTGGGTGAACTCCCGACATTGCCTGCGGCTTGCAATACGCCCAGGTCAGCATTGAACTTATGCGCGAAGCCAGGGGTGACGCGAACCGCGTAGACCTCGGAAGTAGGGAAGTCGAGGATGCCGGTCTCATGTCCGCTGGGAAGTGTGACAGCGAGGTGACGCGGCTGCTGCACGGCTTCGGCGGCGAGGATGATTGTGGTCTTCTTCGGAGCGGTGAAGACGAAGCCTACGGTGCCGAAAGCGTTGGCGCTCCATTCGGGCGCGTTGCCGGCAATGCCCCAAAGCTGAGCATTCGTTCCGCGCACGCCGCCGGAGAGCAGCAGCGGCACTTTCTTCGTAATCTTTGTGAACTGCGGAATCACCTTGGTGGCAACGAGATAGATGTCGCCATTCGTGGTGCCCTGTACACCAGAGGTGATGCTGAGCGCGGTGTGCAGGGAGTCTGAGTTCACGCCATTGCCCACGTTGCTGTCATTCATGCGTACGATGCCGCCGACGGCGATCGCTGGCAGCCACTTTTGCTGAAAAGCATTCTCGGAAACGATGGTGGCCTTACCGTGCACAATGCTATAGCCGCTGTTCCACAGCGGGCTCAGGTTCACGGCGTTGCTCTTGTCCTCGCCCGCGGAGTGCGTGACCCCGGTATAGCCGAATTCGAAGCGGCCGGCGACGCCTTCCGTGATGGAGACGGTGCTGTAGGTGCCGACTACCGATCCTGTATCGAGAAAGTGATAGGCGACCGAGGGCTTACCGAGGCCGTGCGTCGGCGATGCTGATGTGTAAGCGAGCGGCGTAACGAAGACGCCGGTGGGGCCTTCATAGCCCAGGCTCTGTGCATTGGCAGCCGCCGCGCCAAATGAAAGCAGGGCAATGCAAGATAGAGCGATGCGAACCAGGGATGAGGAAGAAGAAAAAGACGGATAGGTGCGGGTGTTCATCGAAGCAGGCTCCTTGCTCGGCTGTTGCAGCCTCACGGCAGGAACGCGGCGATGACAGAAGCGCAGGCATCATCGAAGCAGAGCGTGCCTGCGCCTGTCGGAGGTATTTGTCACCGCCCGCGTTCCAAATGAATGGCGCCGGCCTTGTCCTGGAGATTCTCTCCTCGACAAGGCCACTACAGTTGTGACTGTAGATCGCGAAATGCAACACGGTCTGTGATGGAGAACACAGTCGATGCGCTTCCAGCCTGCAGTGGATTGCTTGCGATGGCAAGGAGTGAAGCGCTGGCATGAGAAGGCTCATGCCAGCGCATTTCTTTACTGAGGCAACCCCTG
>NZ_JASGFD010000006.1:0-123084 GCF_047605705.1 Silvibacterium sp.
CGTGGATGTAGCTTACCGGATGCGGGAGAACGAGCATCCGGAGTTCGGCGGCCTGGAGCTGGAAATCGCCGACCTGCTGCCACTGTTGGATTAGCTCCGTAGACCGTCGGCAGCGTTCAATTTCCATCCAGAAAGATTGTCATCTCGACCAAAGCAAGACAGCTTTATCGTCTTGCGCAGTGGAGAGACCTGCGTTTTTCTTGTTTGTCACCACCCCGATCAAACCGCAGATCCTCCACTGCGGTCGGGATGACAGTATTTGAGTATGGATTGAGGGACCGTTCCCTTTTTGAGCCGCGGTTCCTTACTTCTGCGCGGGCTTCGCGAAACTGCTGCCAGGCAGGATCGACGGACGCGCAGGGTCATTCGCAACGGTCTCGACCAACGTGTAGAAGAAGTGATCGAACTTCGCCGCGGCATCGAAGTCGATGGGCTGCGTAAGGTCGTCCTGCGGGCGGTGATAGCGGACGCGGTACCACTCGCGATAGCGGGCTTCGGCGTCGGTGCCGGGATCGTAGCCGAAGATGAAGCCGATGGCAGGCACGCCGCTGTGCAGGAACGGATAATGGTCCGCGCGGCGTAGAAGCCCGCGCTCCGGCTCACGATCGGGGCGGATCTCGATGCCCATGGACGCGCCGACTGTGCGGGCCGTGGCGCCGAGCGTCGTGTCGTCGACAGCCAGCGCCGTGAGGATATGCAGCGGGAAGAGCGGACGCAGCTGATCGAGATTGATATCCGCGGCCAGATCGGCTGCAGGCACAGTGGGATGCGCGACAAACCAGCTCGAGCCGAGCAGGCCTTTCTCTTCCCCGGTAAAAGCGCAGAAGAGAATCGAGCGCTTCAGGGTGCGATGCTCGCGCTTCAGGTCGTCCGCGAACTGGATGAGCAGCGCAACGTAGGCCGCATCGTCGAGCGCGCCGTTGTAGAGACTGTCTCCTGCCACGGGCGTGCCATATCCATAGCCATCGAGGTGTGCGGCGATCACGACATATTGATTGCGAAGTATTGGGTCGGAGCCTGGCAATACGGCGATCACATTCGGCGAACTGTAACTGCGTGTGCTCTCTTTTACGTGGATGCGCAGACGCACCGGGATGTCGAAGGACTGTAAGACCTCCTTGTGTCCGCCTGCGGAAAGAATGGCCGCGGGGTCCTGCTTCGTGCCCTGAAGCAGGGTCGAGAAGGCATCGTCACTGAGGCGCATGACCTGCAGCGGTGCGAATGCCGGCTTCGCAGGGGGTCTTTCACCAGCTATCGTGACGCTGCGGGCATAGGCGTAGGGCCAGCGCGGCGGCTCGATGGTGAAGTACGGATCATCGACGTTCACGACTCCAGCTGCACCACCGGCGCGGGCATTGGCAACGCGCTCTCCGCCAGAGGGCAGGCCATCGCGCTGTGTACCAAAGCAAACCACGATCCTGCCTGCGACGTTCTGCATGGCGTCCTTGCCGCAGTAGCCGCGAAAGGTGAGCGGGGCTTCGATGTCGCTGAGACCGGCTGCCGGCGCGATAGTGATCTGCTGCAGGAAGCCGAGCGGGAGGCTTTCGCCGCTGTCGCGAACCACGGTGAAGTTCGAGCCTTCGGAGTCCACAGCAATCTCATCGAGAGGCACACTCTGGAAGTAGCCGCCATCCTCGCCTGCCGGACGCAGGCCCGCGCGCCTGAACCTGTCCGCCACATAATTGGCGGCGCGCTGATAGGCGGCCGAACCCGTGTCCCGGCCCTCCATCCCATCCTTGGAAAGCGCCTCGGTGGTGTGCCACCAGGCGAGGGTGTCGGCGTCATGAATCTGCGCATCGCGTGGATGCTGCTGGGCCGACGCAGCGGCGGTGATCGCGAGAACGGCAGGCAGAAGGAGAGCGAGAGGCTTGCGCATCGCTCCCCATACTAACTGCGCTGCGCGATTTTTCAGCCGCGCAAATTGCAGGATGCGCTATTGCGCCTTCGGCGCGGTCGTCATCGGCTTGAGGATTTCATCCAGATAATCCGGCGTGCCCTCAACGCGTTCGAGATGCGGAAAACGCAGGCCGTCGTGGTAATCCAGCTTCACGACTTTGTAGTAGCCGGTGTTCACCACAATCAATTCGATAGGCATGCTGTTCCCCTTCGCATTCGTGATGGCGTCCCCCAGCAGCGCAGGGGTGTACTGGCGTCCGTTCACAGCGATGATTTGCATACCGGGACCAAGGCCGGCCTTGTCGGAAACAGATCCCACGAGGACGTCATCGAGGCGGCCGTCACTGCCGACATCGATGCCGAGAGCCCACCATGCCGGCGCATCACCGAGAGCGGCTTCGTGCGCCTGGATATATTCGCCCGGATTGTCGTTGTAAATGAGGCGGTATCCGCCGTGCTCGATGCCCTCGAGCGGAGCATGCACGGATTTGCTGTCGAGGCGCTCGCGAAGAAAGGCGGTCCAATCGTATGGAGCAATTTGGTTGAGCGCGGCAATCACATCTTCAAAGTTGTATGGCACAACCTTTGGCGGCGTGTTGCCTCCGACGCCTTCAAACAATGCGCAGAAATCGTTGAGGCTCTTCTTGTCGTGAGTGAGGCGGCGAATGGTGGTGTCCACGTCGAGCCAGATCAGCTCACCTTCCGGATAGTAGTCGACATTCCGGCGCCAGTTATCCCACTGCCCGTTGGCGTTGTAGAGGATCTGCGCCGCAACAGCAGTGTCCTGCAGGTTGCGCCAGGTGCGGCCCGGCCGGACATCGAGTGTAGCGGCGCTGAAAGCCAGGGCGCCGCGATACTGCTCGGCGGTTTCAATGCCGCTGCGCGCGGCGAGCACGTCGCCGAGATACTGCGTAAGCCCTTCGTAGACCCAGAGCAGATCACCCTTCATCGGATCTTCGTAGTTCCCGGTGGCAAGCCCGGTACTTGCCGTTCCAGGAATGCGTGAACTCATGCGGCAGCAGATCGGCATTCATCAGCGCGAGATTGTCGTCCAGGAATGTCTTTTCACCGACACGATCGTCGCTCGACTGATGGTGCTCGATACCGGCGACACCGACATGGTCACTCAGCGTCACAAGAAAGTGATAGCTGTCATAGTGGCGTGATCGATAGAGCGCGCCTGTCTCGCGAATCAGATTGTCATAGGCCGCAAGTGCTTCCGGCTTGATTTTCAGATCTTCGGGACCATCGGCGGCGAGATCGAGGTAGTGCTTCGGCGTTACTTCAGGAGCCAGCGGAAACTCGGCGAAATAACGTCCGGCGAGCAGCGGCGAGTCGATGAGTTGCTCGAGCGTGACCGGCGCGAAATGCACGACACCGTCGCCTTCCCCTGTTTTCGTCAGCGCGCTGCCGTATTGCCAATCGGCAGGTAGCTTGATCGCGGGAGTAAGCATGAGCTGCGAGGCCTGCGTGCCGGCGGGATAGAGCAGAATCTCATTCCAGTTGAGCACGGCGATGTTGGCGCTGGTGGAAGCGCCGGAGGAATCACCGGAAGGCGCTGCGGTGGCGAGAAAATCGTCATGCACGTCCAGCGAAGTGACGCCAGCAGGCACGGTGAGATGAAACGCAAACATGTTCACGTCATCGCGCGACCAGGCCAGCGGACTTCCCTCACCGCCGCCAGCGCGAATGATCAGGCCAGTAAGGCTCTCGATAGGCCCCGAAGGGGAATGCTCACCGGGAATCCACTTGGGATAGAGAAGAGTAAGCGGGCCAGGGTGCACAGGAATCACCAGATGTGCGTGGTAAATCTTGCGCGGCGCATCTGTCACGTCCACCGTTACCTGAATCGGCGCAGCGGACTGGCTTGCGACGGACTGACTCGAAGATTGCGCGAGAACCACAGGAGTAGCGGCGCTCATAAACAGCAGGCAGAGACCCGGAAGGCAGGAACGAATCAAAGAAAATCCTCCAGTGAAGGACAACGCTTCAGTCTATCTGCATAAAGACGCCACAGAGGGCGTGAAGTTGCCGGCGCCGGGCTGCCGGACGGGCGCGAATGCTACACTCCGGCCATGTACGCAGAAAACCCACGAGGTTTTTTCATTACGTTCGAAGGCCTCGATGGGTCAGGGAAATCCACGCAGCTCCGCAAGCTGGCGGAGCGGCTGGAAGCCGACAATCTTCCGATCACGGTGACCCGGCAGCCGGGTGGAACACGCACCGGTGATCGCATTCGCGCGCTGCTGCTCGATTCGCGCACGGAGAACCTGGCACCGAAGACAGAACTGGGATTGATGTTCTCCGATCGGGCGCAGGCAATCGCAGAGGTCATCGAGCCGGCGCTGGCAGGTGGGCGTGTGGTTCTGTGCGATCGCTTCACGGACTCGACCGAGGCCTACCAGGGTGGAGGGCGCGAGCTCGGCAGCGAACTGGTGCTGAGGCTGCACGCTGCCATCTGCGGTGAACTGCAGCCGGACCTTACCATCCTCCTGCTGCCGGATTTCGAGCGCTCGCTCGCGCGGGCCCGCCGTCGCAATCAGCGCACGGCATCCGAGTCCGCGGACGAAAACCGCTTCGAGCGCGAGGCAGAGCCGTTCTATCGCCGCGTGTGGAATGCGTATCGTCAAATCGCCGCCCGCGAGCCTTTGCGTGTGGTCGCAATCGAGGGCGATGCAGGCATCGAAGAGGTACATCGCCGCATCGTGGATGTAGTACGGGAGCGCCTGGCCGACCATGACACTCGAAGCCCGCGAAGCAGTCACGCCTGATGAGATCACCGCGCCCGGGCACCCTCGTGAATGGGTGGTGCTCGAGCGCCATGGCTATCGCTTCCCTCCCGGGCTGAAGCTGAATCTCCCGCTCTACCTCTCACGCCGCTTCTTCCGCGTCGGCAACCCCATTCTTCTCTTCGAGCACCTGATCGCGACCTACGGAGATATGGCGCACTACCGCATCGGGCCCAGCAACATCGTGCTGGTGAACGAACCGGAATTCGTGCGCGAGATCCTTATCAACCAGCCGCAAAACTTCATCAAGGAGCGCACGCAGAAGCGGATGCGCATCCTGCTGGGCGATGGGCTCATTACCAGTGACGGCGAGATGCATCGGCGGCAGAGGCGCATCGCCGCGCCCGCATTTCATCGTCAGCGTATCCAGGCCTATGGAAGCCTGATGGCAGAGCGGGCCGCGGCCATGCGCGACCAGTGGAAGCCGGGCGAGGAGCTGAACATTGCCGCGGAGATGATGCGGCTCTCGCTGCAGATCGTGGCCCGCACGCTGCTCGCGCAGGAAGTGACGCCGGATGTCGAGCGCATCAATCACGAGGTCAATGCGATCATGAAGCTCTACAACCTGCTGATCGCGCTGCCGAGCGCCGAGGACTACCTGCACTGGCCGATTCCCGGGCTGATGCGCTTCCAGCGCGCGCGCAAGCGTCTGGATGCGGTCGTCCATCGCATGATCGCCGAACATCGGGCAAGCGGCGTGGATAAAGGCGACCTGCTCTCCATGCTGATGCGCTCACGCGATGCCGATGGCGACCACTCCGGCATGACCGACGAACAGCTGCGAGACGAGGTGATGACCATCTTCCTCGCAGGCTACGAGACTGTCGCGAACGCGCTGACGTGGACGTGGATGCTGCTGGGACAGAATCCCGAGGCCGAGGCGAAGCTGCACGCGGAGCTCGATGCCGTACTCGCAGGTCGCCTTCCAACACTCGAAGACATTCCGCAGTTACGCTACACGGAAATGGTGCTGGCCGAGTCGATGCGGCTCTATCCTCCGGCATGGGCGATGGGGCGGCAGGCGACGGTGGATGTGGAAATCGGCCCCTACAGACTCCCGGCCGGAACCTATTTTTTCTTCAGTCAATACCTCATCCAGCGCGACCCGGCACACTTCCCTGACCCGCTCCGCTTCGAGCCGGAGCGTTTTACGCCGGAGCAGAAGGCGCGGCGGTCGAAATTTGTTTATTTCCCCTTCGGCGCGGGTGGCCGGCAGTGCATAGGCGAATCTTTTGCATGGATGGAGGCGATCCTCGTGCTGGCGACGCTGGCCCAGCGCTGGCGGCTGCGGCTTGTGGCGGAGCAACCCTTTGAGATGCAGCCGAAGATTACGCTTCGGCCCAGGCACGGAGTGCGGGTGGTCGCCGAGCCACGCCCGAATCACGTAAGCTAGAGCCGTGGGTTTCAGCGACTTTCTGGGCAACGCGACGACGGTACGGCATCTGCGAGAGGCGATTGCCGCAGGCCGTCTTCCGCACGCTCTCATCCTGAGCGGACCGCGCGGTGCGGGTAAGTACACGCTGGCCGTGATGCTGGCGCAGGCGGCCAACTGCCTGGAGCAGCCGCTGACGGACGGTCTTCCCGACTTCTGCGGGACATGCTCGAACTGTACGCGCATTGGACAGTCCGCGGACCTCAACGCCCGCGTGGACGAGGCGATTGCAGCCCGTGAGGATCTCCGCGAGACGGACAAGAAAGAGACGCGCATCCTGGTGCAGACGCACCCCGATGTGCTGGTGATCCCTCCCGATCCGCCGCAGCTTCTCATCAAGCTGGGGCAGGTGCGCACGGTGATCCGCGAGATCTACCGCATCCCGTCGCAGGCGCGCCGTTCTGTATACATCTTCACCAGCGCTTCCTTCATGAAGGAAGCGGCGAACTCCCTGCTCAAGATTCTCGAGGAACCGCCACCCTACGCGAGCATCTTCCTGCTCGCCGAAAATATCGGCGACCTGCTCCCGACCATCCGCTCGCGGGCGGGAATCTTCCGGCTGGGGGCACTGCCTCTCGAAGAGATTGAAGCCTTGCTGGCAGCACGACGCCCGGACTGGCGGCCGCAACAGCGAGCACTGGTATCACGCCTGGCACAGGGTGCCGTGGGACAGGCGCTTGGCTTCGATCTCGAAGGGTACCTGACGAGCCGGGCCGACGCGCTGCTGCTCCTGCGCCACGGCCTGAAAGATCCGGACTTCTCGGCGCTCTTCAAGACAACGGAGACCTACCGCGCCGGAGCCGAGGGCCAGGAGAAGACGCAGGGAATGCTGCGGGCTCTGCGCAGCCTGCTCGAGGACCTGCTGCTGATCCAGTCAGGGGCCGCAGGCATCATCCGCAATATCGACATTGCTCCGCAGCTGACGGAATTCGCGCAGCAGACGAGCTTTGCGTGGATTGAATTCGCAGAGCGCGGTATCGCTCAGGTGGAGAGCGGCATGCGGCGCAACCTGCTGCGTTCCCTCTCATTGGATAGTTTTGCGACAAGCCTGCATCGCTGATGCCTTTTCCCTCCAGAACCTGAGAAAAGGACTGGCAGGGGCGCAAAACTCTTCGGTACGATACGGGTCAAAACAAAAAAAACCATCTTCATCGAACTCAGAACCTAACTCAGGCGACCGCGGAGCAGTGCCGCGCATCCGACCTGCTAACGACTCAGAATTCATGGCGAATCCTTCACGTTTCTCTCCCGGGACGCTGCACGCATTGCGCTCCGCTTCCGCACGCGGCTCGGAATCTCTGCCTCATTCCGCCGCTGCGACTGTCGACATGCCTGCCGATCACGCGAACAACGGTGCCAACCATGGCGCGAGCAACGACGAGATTCCCGGCCCGCGTAAACTTGTCCGTCCGAAGCTACCGGAAGGCGCGAAGCGGCGCATCGCGGCATCACGCAGTGACGATGCAATGTCCTCGCACCTCATTGCGCAGCAAGGCGCATTTTCTGCGCACGCATATGACTCCGAAGACGCTCACGCCGAGGCCTTCTACTTCCAGAAGCAGATGCAGACGCAGACGCTGATGGTCTTCGTGCTCGAGGGCGGCGAAGAGATCGAAGGCTACATCGAGTGGTTCGACCGCAATGCGATCAAGGTGCGCAACGGAAAGAAGACGCTCATCTATAAGGCCGCGATCAAGTACCTCTACAAGGCCGGCGAAGAGCACTCGCGGTAATAAGCCATGTTATTCGGTACGGGCGGCCTTGCGGAGACGATCCGTGATGGCCGCTCCGATGCCGTGCGGCTCAGGCAGCGGGCAAAGAATCAACGCCACGCCTTCGGTATCGAGCTGACGCAGCCCCGAGAAGAGCCTTCGCGCCAGCTCTTCCCCGTCATTCCATTTTCCCCACCGATAGCAGACGGCCGTCTCCGGCGCACTCCAGCCATCGGGCAGCATCAGACCGAGCTTCTGGCCAGCAGCAAGCTGCCGCGCCTGCTGCTCGAAGGCAGCGCGCTGTTCCTGTTCTGACCCAAAACGCGGCTCGACAAGCAGCAGCCGCGCTCGCGGCGCGTAGTGGCGGATGCCGACCCCGGGCGAAGGCAGCGATTCGGGCTTGACCTGTGCGGTGCGTGCGACCTCGGCATAGGCAATGGCATCCGGACAGAGCACGCGAATCTGTTCGAGAGTGACCGCGCCGGGACGATAGATCATGACCGGCGATTGCGTGGGATCGGCCACCGTGGACTCGACACCATGGGCAAGCTCGGGATCGCCCTTGAGCTCGAGAATCGCATCGATGCGGCCGTCGAGATCTTCGAGGACATGCGCAGCGGTCGTCGGGCTGGTGTGGCCGAAGCGGTTGGCACTGGGCGCGGCGATCGGCAGTTGCACAGCCTGGAGCAGGGCCAGCGCAACCGGGTGCTGCGGCATGCGCACGCCGACCAGCGGACGTCCGGCGGTGACAGCATCCGGCACGGCAGGCTGCCGTGGCAGCAGCAGTGTGAGCGGCCCCGGCCAATACGCATCGATGAGACGAGCGGCGTTCTCAGGCACTGATGCAGCGACGAACGGAAGCATCGCGCGATCCGCGATATGCGTGATGAGCGGATCCCATGATGGGCGCTGCTTGGCGGCGAAGATCTTCGCGACGGCATGTTCGTCGAGCGCATTGGCGCCGAGACCGTAGACCGTCTCCGTGGGAAAGGCAACGGTGCCACCCGCGCGAAAAATAGCGGCGGCGGTCCGGATCGATGCCTGTGAGGCGGCGGATGTAAGGGCGTCGGCGTCGACGATGAGGCGTTCCGTATGCATGAGAAGGCGACAGCTATGCTGCTATTATCGCTCGTTGCCGCAACCGCTCGTGGCCTCAGCCGGGAGCTGGGTTCTATACTTTTTTCATGAGCGCGGTTGAAATTGAGGTGAAATTCCGCGTCGAGGATGTCGCCGAGCTGCATGAACGGCTCTCGGCTCTCGGCTTTTCCGTTGTCACACCCCGCACGTTTGAGAGCAATGTGCTCTATGACACGCCGGACCGCAGCCTGCGCGCGCAGCACTCGATCCTGCGCATCCGCCGCTACGGCGAGCGCTGGGTTCTGACTCACAAGTGCGTGCCGGAGAACGACAATCCCGAGGCACGGCACAAGCACCGCATCGAGACAGAGACAGAGATCGCCGATGGCGCGGCTCTAGGCTCGGTCTTCGAGCGCCTGGGCTACGAACCGGCCTTCGCCTACGAGAAGTGGCGGACGGAATACGCCGACAGGACAGGCCATTGCGTCATCGACGAAACACCGATCGGCATCTTCGCCGAGCTGGAAGGCCCGGAGGAGTGGATCGACACCCGCGCCCAGGAGCTGAACCTTGATCCCTCTGCATTGCTGACGAAGAGCTATGGAAGGCTCTTTGACGACTGGCGCAAGGAAACAGGCAGCACTGCGGCACATTTAACGTTTGAAGCCGTTGGCGCAGGAACAACCGCTTAGAACTGTCGTCATCTTCGCCTACAGCCATGCCTTTACCTCTACGACCTGTCATTCCGACCGAAGCGACCGCAGGGAGCACAGCGGAGGAACCTGTAGTGAGGCTTCTCGCTCCAGAACAGTCTCGATGCGCAAGCAAACTGCAGGTTCCTCCACTCCGCGAGACGAAACAACCGTCTCGCTCCGGTCGGAATGACAGTTCTGCTTTTGGAAAGCCCTAACTAAAACGCGCGAACAAAAGCCGGGCATAAAGCCCGGCTTTTGTTTGTCTTGAGAAGCATTTATCAAAGTGACTATTTAGGATGCTTCGCCCGCTCCGTGGCACTTCTTGTACTTCTTGCCTGAACCGCAGGGGCAAGGATCGTTGCGGCCGATTTTGTCGCTGCGGTGCTGGGTCGGCTCGCTGGTGCTGTCGCCGCCGCCGGCCATACGCGCATGCTCGAGCTCGCGTTCCTTACGCTTCTGGAATTCGCGTTCGAGCGAGTCGATGGTCGTGGTCGGCGCATCTCCGGCCGAGCGGCCAGGGAGCGTCGGAGGCGCATGATGCCCGTTCGCTGCCGCCTGCGGTTCCGGAGCTGCGGCAGGAGCGGCCTCGATCACAGGCTGGGCTCCAGCGGCGCCGCGGCGCTGCGTGGGAATCGCGACCGGCTGGCCATCGGGACCGACGATCTGCATCAGGAAGAGGTAGCGCACGGTGTCTTCCTGGAAGCGGCCCATCATCGCCTCGAACATCTCGAAGGATTCCTTCTTGTAGGCCACCAGCGGGTCCTGCTGCGCGTAGCCACGCAGGCCGATGCCTTCCTTCAGGTGATCCATGCTGAGAAGGTGGTCCTTCCAAAGGCCGTCGAGGACACTGAGCATGATCATGCGCTCGTGGAAGCGCATGGCCTTCTCGGTGATGAACTCTTCCTTGGCTTCGTAGCGCTCCTTGAGCTTCTCGAAGAGGCTCTCGCCGAGTTCGTGGCGGGTCATCTCCTCGTAGCCAGCGATCTCGGTCTCGAGCGGGAAACCGAACTGCTCCATGAGCTTCGTCTTCAGCCCGTCGTAGTTCCACTGGTCGGGGTGGACCTTCTCCGGCGCATACTCGTCGAGCACATCGCTAAGGATGTTGGCGACATAGTCCTCGACGATGAGTTCCTTCTGGTCGAGACCTTCGAGCAGCTGGTGGCGCAGTCCGTAGACGGCCTCGCGCTGCTTGTTCATGACGTCGTCGTATTCGAGCAGGTGCTTACGGGCTTCGAAGTTGTTGCCTTCCACCTGCTCCTGCGCCTTCTCGATGCGCTTGGAGATCATGCGCGATTCGATCGGCACGCCCTCTTCCATGCCCATACGCTGAAGCAGGGTCGAGACCCACTCCTTGGCGAAGATGCGCATGAGGTCGTCTTCGAGCGAGAGATAGAAGCGCGAGGCGCCGGGGTCGCCCTGACGGCCGGCGCGGCCGCGAAGCTGGTTGTCGATACGGCGGGACTCGTGGCGCTCGGTGCCGATGATGCTCAGACCGCCCGCGGCGAGCACGGATTCGCGCTCCTTGGCCGTGGCTGCGGTGAAGGCCTCATTCGCCGAATTCCAGTTCTGCTCCGAGGTCTCGAACTCCTGCCCCTGGTAGTAGAAGCGGGTCATGCCCGGCGCAGCCGTGGGATGGATCGCTCCCTCGGCGGTGCTGATGGCGCGCGCGGCGCCCTTGCGGACCAGGTCCTGCTTGGCGACAAACTCGGCGTTGCCGCCGAGGAGAATATCCGTACCGCGGCCCGCCATATTGGTGGCGATGGTGACCATGCCGAGGCGTCCGGCCTGGGCGACGATCTCCGCTTCGCGCTCGTGATACTTCGCGTTGAGCACGACGTGGCGAACGCCCTTGCGCTGGAGGATCTGCGAGAGGATTTCCGACTTTTCGATCGAGGTGGTGCCGACCAGCACCGGCTGCCCGTTGGCATGGAGCGCGGCGATCTCGTCAGCCACGGCGAAGTACTTTTCCTTCGCGGTGCGGTAGACGACATCTGCGTGCTCGATGCGGCGTGCCTGGCGGTTGGTGGGGACGACGACGATTTCGAGCTTGTAAATCTTCTCGAATTCGGTCGCCTCGGTCTCAGCCGTACCGGTCATGCCGGAGAGCTTCTTATAAAGGCGGAAGTAATTCTGGAAGGTGATGGTCGCGAGTGTCTGGTCCTCGCGACGAATGTTCACGCCTTCCTTGGCCTCGACGGACTGGTGCAGGCCATCGGACCAGCGACGGCCCGGCATCAGACGGCCGGTGAACTCGTCGACGATGATGACTTCGCCGTCCTTGACGACGTACTGCACATCCTTGCGATAGAGCTTGTGCGCCTTGATGGCGACTTCGACGTGGTGCTTGAGCTCCCAGTTTTCGACGTCGGCGATGTTGCCGATGCCGAGCAGCTGCTCGATCTTTTCCCAGCCTTCGTCGGTAACGGCGATGGTCTTGTGCTTTTCGTCGACAACGAAGTCGCCGGTGAGGATCTTCTCTTCGCCCTTCTCAATCTCCTCGCCTTCGATGAGCGAAGGAATGATGCGGTTGACGCGGACATACTTATCCGTCGTCTGGTCGGTGGGACCGGAGATGATGAGCGGGGTACGGGCTTCGTCGATGAGGATCGAATCGACTTCGTCGACGATGCAGAAGTAGTGGCTGCGCTGCACACAGTCAGCCAGCTCGAACTTCATGTTGTCGCGCAGGTAGTCGAAGCCGAACTCGTTGTTCGTGCCGTAAGTAATGTCCGAAGCGTAGGCCTGGCGGCGGGTCTTGTCGTCGAGATCGTGAACGATGACGCCGACCGAGAGACCGAGGAAGCCGTAGAGCTTGCCCATCCACTCGGCGTCGCGCTTGGCCAGGTAATCGTTCACGGTGATGACGTGAACGCCGTGGCCGGCGAGCGCATTCAGATAGCAGGGCAGCGTGGCGACCAGCGTCTTGCCTTCACCTGTGCGCATTTCGGCGATCTTGCCAGCATGCAGCACCATGCCGCCGATCAGCTGCACGTCGAAGTGACGCATCTGCAGCACGCGGCGGCCGGCCTCGCGGACAACCGCGAAGGCCTCGGGGAGAATCTCGTCGAGAGCCTGTTTTTCGGCGGCCAGCCGTGCATCCGCATCGGTGATGCCTTCGATGGCCTTGGCGATACGAGCCCGGAACTCGTCGGTCTTGGCGCGCAGCTGGTCGTCGGAGAGCTGCTGCAGGGCCGGTTCCAGGGCATTGATGGCCTGGACGCGCGGCAGCAGACGCTTCACCTCGCGCTCATTGCTGGTGCCGAATACTTTGGTAAGTGCACTACCGATCAAAGCGAAATTTCCTCAGCCTACAGTGTAACCGCTCAACTGCGCGCAGGGCGAGGACTGGCCGTCCGGGCCTTTCGCCCTCGGCTCGCCGCCCCCGATGGTCGCGAAATAATCCCTCATACGGACGAACCCCCATCCGATTCGTTAGCCGCCGCTATTTTGCCCGGGGATGGGTCTGATCGTAAACCTCGGCGACCTTGCCGATGGTGAGCTGGGTGTAGCGCTGGGTGGTGGAAAGCCGCTCGTGGCCGAGCAGCTCCTGGATGGCGCGCAGGTCGGCTCCCTCCTCCAGCATATGGGCGCCGAAGGCGTGGCGCAGCGTATGCGGATGGACATCCGAAGGCAGCCCGTAGGCCATGGCGATGCGCTTGACGATGCGGGCGACCGAGCGGGTGGTAAGGCGTCCGTTACCGCGCAGCATCGTATTCATCAGGAGCGCATGCTTCGCCAGGCGCACCTGGGCCTCGGGAGCCTCGCGGAGGCGGGCGGCCATCCTTTCCTCTCGCAGCGGCAGGTAGGCGCGGAGGGCCTTGGCCGCGGCGTCACCCATGGGCACGTACCGCTCCTTGCGGCCCTTGCCGCCGATCAGGATGGCGTCGTTGGCCCAGTGCAGGTCGTCGAGGTTAAGGCCGACCAACTCGGCATTACGGATACCGCATCCGTAGAGCAGCTCGAAGATCACCCGGTCGCGCTCCGGCCATGCCACGGCTTCCGCGTCTCCGATCGAATCGACGGTGCGGTTCATCTCCTCGATGGTGGGCACGCGCGGCAGGTGCTTGGGCAGGCGCGGCGTCACCACCAGCGAGGCCGGATTCTGTTCTACATAACCGTGCCGGGCGAGCCACTTGAACCAGGAGCGGATCGCGGCAAGCGCACGGGCCGCCGACGGGCGCGAGAGCCCGCGGGTATAAAGCTCGCTGAGATAAGCGCGAATGGTCTGGTGCTCGATGGCAGTCGGCGTCGCCTTTTTGCCGACGTTTTTCTCGATAAAGGCGGAGAAATCACGCAATTCACGGGCGTAGGCGCGCTGGGTATGCGGCGACGCATTGCGCTCGCCGCTGAGTGAGATGAGGAACTTTTCCACCAGCTTGCGGCAGGTCTCGGTAGTGGTCACGATGCCGCCTCCTCCGCCTGCGCCTCTGCGTGGAT
This sequence comes from Silvibacterium sp., assembly GCF_047605705.1. NCBI lineage: Bacteria > Pseudomonadati > Acidobacteriota > Terriglobia > Terriglobales > Acidobacteriaceae > Silvibacterium > Silvibacterium sp. Next base: position 14,039 of record NZ_JASGFD010000006.1, read on the forward strand.
ATCTGTATCCGGATGATCTTCCGGAGCCTCTTCCTGCGGAGTCCCCTGCTCCTCTAACAATGCGGCTTTTCCGCGAGGATGATGCAGGCGATGCACTTCTTTTAGTCGGCCGAGCGCGAGGTGGGTATATACCTGCGTGGTGGCAATGTCGGCATGGCCGAGGATGGTCTGCACGGTACGCAGGTCGGCTCCGCCTTCCACCATATGCGTCGCGCAGCTGTGGCGCAGCTTATGTGGACTGGCGCTGGCCTTCGAGGCGCGAACCATCTGCCAGATCCACTGCCGGGTAAGCGGCAGACCGCGCACGGAGAGAAACAGCCGTCCGCGATCCTTATTTTTCCGGACGAGTGCAGGTCGGCCGCGCTCAAGATACGTCTCCACCGCCTCGATTGCGACGCGGCCCAGCGGCACGATGCGCTCCTTGTCGCCCTTGCCACGAACCATGGCGCGGCCGGCGGCGAGCGAGAGATCGGCAACATGCATGCCGGTCAGCTCCGAGACGCGGAGACCGCCGGCATAAAGAATTTCCATGATGGCGCGGTCGCGCAGCGCAGCCGCCTGCGAAAGCTTCCGTTCTTCGGGCTGTTCGGCTGCGAGACTGGCGCGGTCGAGCATGTCCTTCACTTCAGAGACAGCGAGAGACTTGGGCAGCACTTTCCACGCGGCAGGCGTTTCCATGGTCACGGTCGGGTCGCGATCGATCTTCTTCTCGAGCAGCAGCCATTTGAAGAAGCCGCGCAGGCAGGAAAGCTTGCGGGCGGCGGAACGCGATTCGACCCCGTAGCGGCCGAGGTGAGCGAGAAAATCCGAGACCTGCTCGCGACGGCTTTCCAGCAACGAAGTCTGCTCTTCCTCCAGGAACTCGGCGAACTGGAGCAGGTCGTGCTGATAAGCCTCGCAGGTGAGCGGGCGCAGGCCCTTCTCGATACGCAGATAGGCCAGGTAGCCGCGCAGCAGCGCCGTATTCGTCTTTTGCCCAGCGGACTCCGTCACCGGTTCATTATCGGCGATGTACCAGAGGAAGTTGGGTATCCGCATCAAGTTGAGCAAGCTGCTGCGCGCAGGGCGATCCGCCTTCGGCCTCCGCTCTCTTTGGTCACGATCCCTTCATTCCGGCGATTCACATTTCGGGTCTGTTTATATCCAGTAATGCAATTTTCGTATCTCTCGCGCACAATAGGACGAGGAGCATGGCTATCTTGACGACCGTACCCACATCCCCTGCCCGCTATCAGACCGAAGAGTTTGAGCAAGCCGTACTTTCGCTTTCGCCGGCCATCGCCGTGTTTGACTGCGACGGCACGTTATGGAGCGGCGACGCCGGCTACGGCTTCATGATCTGGTCCATCGAGACCGGGCTGGTTTCGCGCAACGCCGCAGACTGGATCGATTCTCGCTACCGGCAATACCGCGCGGGCGAAGTCTCCGAGGCCGAGATGTGCGGCGAGATGGTGCAGATTTATGCGGGCCTGCATGAAGAAGAGCTTCGCCATGCAGCCGAGGTTTATTTCAAACAGCACATTGAAGCGCACATCTTCGAGGAAATGCGTGACCTGCTGGCGCAGCTCAAGAAGGACGGCGTGGAGTTATGGGCCGTGAGCTCGACCAATCACTGGGTCATTGAAGAAGGCGTGAAGCGCTTCGGTATTCCCGCGTCGCGGGTGCTCGCAGCCAAAGTCCGCGTCGACGGCGACATCATCACCAGCCATCTGCTGGCCGTGCCGACCGATGAGACGAAGGCCTCCGGCCTGGTGGAAGCGGGAGTGCCCGCACCGGATGCGGTCTTCGGCAACTCGGTCCACGATGCGGCAATGCTGGCCATCGCGCGCAAGGCCTTCCCGGTAAATCCCACACCCGTGCTCTCGTCGATTTCGGCGGAGCGGGGCTGGACAGTCTTCTATCCGGAAGCCGTGCTCGCAGACCAGAAACTCTAGAGAGTTCACTCCTGATTTCCATATCCTCTTTCTGAATGCGCGTGATCTCGCTGCAGCCAAGTGTGTCGATCCTTCTGCGCCACCTGGGGCGTCTCGACACGCTGGCTGCATGCACGCGGTACTGCCTCGAAGCGGTACCCGAGCTGCATGGGCGCAAGCTGGCTATCGTTCCGGATTCATGGTCGACCCGGCCTGAGGATCTGCTGCCAGTGGAAGCCGACCTCGTCATCGCCTCGGTTCCCTACCGCATCGAGTCCCTGGCCGCGATTCTGCGCGCCGGGCATCCGGTACTGGCCCTGGCCCCTCATACCCTCGAAGACATTTATCAAGACATCCGTCTCGTTGCCTCGGTGGTTGGAGAGGCGGCGAAGGGCGAGTCCATGGCAACCGCCATGGACACGACCATCGCAGGGATGCGGGCACGCACGCGGGAGTTCGTGCGGCCGCGCGTCTACTGCGAGGAATGGGGCAAGCCGCTCATCCACTCACAGGCTTGGGTCAAGGAGCTGATCGAGGCTGCGGGCGGCAGTTATCTGGGCGCGCCCGGCACACATACGCAGGCGGAAGACATCGCCCAGGCCGACCCGGACGTCATCGTGATGGCGTGGTGCGGTGCGGGCGATCGCGTGCCGCTGGAACGTGTGGTGGAGCAGCGAGCGTGGGAAGAGCTGCGGGCCGTGCGCGAGGGGCGCGTCTATTGCATCTCGGATGAGCTGCTGAATACCCCGGCGCCTACGCTGACCGACGGCCTGAAGGCCCTGAGCCAATGCCTGCACCCTGACATCTTTGGTACCATCGAACCGCCTTTGGGACGAGGCATCCTGCATTTCTCCTCAGGAACGTCTAAACTATAGACACGGTGGAGGAAACAGCAACCCAAAACGGCCAGAAAACCATCCGCTACGTCGCCGCGGCGCTCATCCTGCGCGGGGACGAAGTGCTGATCTGCCAGCGCCGTCCCGACCAGCCGATGGCTCTCAAGTGGGAGTTCCCCGGCGGCAAGATCGAAGCCGGCGAATCCGCCGAGCAGGCGCTTGCGCGAGAGCTGGACGAAGAGCTGGCAATCGATGCGGAGATCGGCGTGCGCGTCGCCCGGACGCGGCATACCTACCGCAGCGGCGGCGCCGTGGACCTCCAGTTCTTTGCCGTGCATACCTTCCGTAAGGAAATCGTGAACCGTATCTTCCAGGATGTACGCTGGGTGGCCCTGCGCGACCTGGTGACGTATGACTTCCTCGCCGCCGACCGGGATCTGATCCGCGACCTTGCAGCCGGCAAGCTTCTATAAGCTTCATTCAAAGAAAAAATGTAGAAAGGCAGCCTGTTGAGGGCTGCCCTTTTGCGTTTGACATCGATTTGTCATTCCGACCGAAGCGTAGCGCAGTGGAGGGGTCTGCGGTTGATTCCTGTACAGGTAGAAAACGCAGGTTTCTCCACCCCGCAGGACAAAGATGCTGTTCTGTTCCGGTCGAAATGACAACTATGCCCTACAGAGAGACAAGACTCAGCTGTTGCCGTGAACCATCATCATCACGGAAAGAATGCTGACGATGATTGCCGTCACCCAGGCGACGAGATTGAACCACCGGCTGTTCACATGCTCGCCCATCAGGTCCTTGCGATTGATGAGCAGCAGCATGAGCACGATCACGATCGGCAACAGGACTCCGTTGAGGACCTGGGACTCGACCGCCCACTTGATGAGCGGGAAATCCGGGATCAGCACTACCGCCGCGCCGCCGGCGATCAGGATCGTATACAGCCAGTAGAAGACCGGAGCCTCTTTGAACTTGCGATCGACACCGGACTCGAGGCCAAGGCCCTCGCAGACGACGTATGCCGTTGAGAGCGGCAGCACCGAGGCGGCAAAGAACGAGGCATTGAAGAGTCCGACCGCGAAGAGCAGGAACGCATAGGCTCCGGCAAGCGGCTTCATCGCCGTCGCCGCGTCCGCGGCGCTCTGGATCGATCCGAGGCCATGCACGTAGAGCGTCGCGGCGCAGGCCACAATGATGAACCAGGCAACGATGTCGGTGAAGATAGAGCCGACAATCACGTCAAGCCTCGAGGCCGCGTAGTTCTTGGCGGTAATGCCCTTCTCCACGATCGAGGACTGCAGGTAGAACTGCATCCACGGCGCGATGGTGGTGCCGATCACGGCGATCACCATGAAGAGATAGGTGTGATTTCCCCACACGGAGCGCGGCGGAAGCTTGATAGTGTCGACCAGGGCCGTGTGCCAGCTTGGCCCGGAGAGCACGCCTGCAACGATGTAAGCGATGTAGAAGACCGAGGCCGCGAGGAAGACCTTCTCAACCTTCTTGTAGTCGCCGCGCACGGCCAGGAACCAGACCAGCAGGCTACAGATGGGCACGGAGATGTACTTGCTCAGGCCGAAGAGTTCAAGGCTGCTGGCGATGCCGGCGAATTCGCCGATGACGTTGCCGAAGTTCACGAGCACGAGCAGCGCCATCACGATCACCGTGACGCGCAGGCCGAATTCCTCACGAATGAGATCGCTGAGCCCCTTGCCCGTCACAGCGCCCATGCGCGCGCACATCTCCTGCACCACATAGAGCGAGAGCGTGATGGGGATCATCGTCCACAGCAACTCGTAGCCGTACTGCGCGCCCGCCTGTGTGTACGTGAAGATGCCGTTCGGATCATTGTCGACGTTCGCCGTAATGAACCCCGGACCGAGGACGGCGAGGAAGAGCAGTATCCGGGTTCTCCAGCGTTTCACGACAGGCTCCTGCAGACTCAAGCAATGTGGGGTAAGGCCTCGAGCAGAAGCCCTCAGGCGAACATATCAGACACAGCGCACTACCTGCCGTCGGCGCGCAGGAACGCAATGACGTGATCGGCCTCCACGGCCCCGACGAGGCGGCCTTTGGCGTCGATCACGGGCAGAGCGCGGAGGTTGTAGCGGTCGAAGAGCTCGGCCACCTTGTTCTCGTGCGCGTCCGCGGCGCAGGCGTGATAGTGCAGCTCGGTCAGCACTTCGAGGCGTGTCTCCGGCACGGCCAGCAGAATGCGGGCCAGCGGCACGACCCCCTTCAGGATTTCCTCTTCGTCGACGAGGTAAACCTCGGTGATGGTCTCGACATACCCGTCGAAATCGCGCAACGCGCGGATGGCATCGGCAACCGACGCCGTGGCCGGAACCGAAACGTACTCGGTTGTCATGCGGCCGGCGGCGGAGTTCTCGCGGAACTCGAGCAGCTCCTCGACCTCCTGCCGCTCTTCGGGATTCATCTCCTCGAGAATGGCCTCCGAACGCGCTTCGGGGAGTTCAGCCAGCAGATCGGCGGCAGCGGAGGGATCCATCTCCTCGACGATGGCGGCAGCGGTTTCCGAATCGAGCGATTCGACCATGGAGACCTGGAGCTTGGGATCGACCTCTTCCAGCGCCTCGGCTGCGACCTCTTCATCGAGGGTCGTAAGAATCGCCTCGCGCTCGGCAGGAGCCAGGTCTTCGAGAATGTCCGCAATGTCCGAAGGATGGAGCTGGGCCAGCCGTTCGTGCTCGATCTTAAGCTTGACGCGCCGCGCGGGATCGACCTCGATCATGTCGACGAAATCCCACGGAATCACGCGGGCGGAAAAGCGGCGGGCGAGCGAGTCGATCGTCGTCCGGGGCATGATGCTCTGGAAGAGCCGGCGGATCGCGCCGCGCATTCCCACCTCGACCTCGCGCACGCGCAGGTCCCAGCTCCCGCTGTCCGTGACGCTTGCGACAGATTGCCCGTGCGGGACCGACCCTCCCGACTCCGGACTGAACCACTGCAGATCGACATCGTTGACGCGGACGACCTTCCGGCCGTGGACGTCGATGATCTGCTGGTCGAGCAGGTCGTAGCGCAGGAGGATGTAGTTCTCATCCCCGGCGAGCACACGGGGCGAGGCTTCCGGGCGAAGCTCGAGTGCGCCGCTGGGCGTCTGCCGCACCTCGGTTGCAGACACCAGCGAGCGGCCTCCGCGTCCTTTGAGAATCAGGCCCATCACGCGACCGGCCTCTTCCCCCGTGCCGACCGCGAGATCGGCGACACGGCCCCGCAGATTTCCCTGTCCATCGGTCACCGGTGTGCCGATCAGCGAAGTCAACGTGGTCATAGGCTGGCGTTCCTGCGTCATTCCGTCGTTCCCCGTTGCAGTCTATACCGATTCGACGCATCGACCGGGCAAGTGGTGCCATCACAAGATTCTTGCCGCCTGCTGGCCACCCAAACGGGCTGCTGTGACTTCTTACACACAACAGATCGCGTGGTCGCATCCGCCAAGACAGTGCTGTAAACGCTTTGCTTGACATTAGATGTTCCAGCAAGCAAACTGCCTCGTACAGGCTGGTTGGCAACACCACTCCATAGCACGTCATGCCGCACTGCGAGGAAGAGCATTTGACGGGACAACAGGCAGGCCGTATCACATACACACTCGAGTCCTCGCTGGACAGCGTCAACAAGGTCGAGCAGACCGCCGAGGAGATGGCCAAGAAGGCCGGCATCGACGAAGACGAGCTCTTCAAGATCACGATGGCGGTGCGCGAAGCGGCCGTCAACGCGGTTCTTCACGGGAACTCCTACGATCCGGAAAAGCGGATCACGGCCTCCTTCGAAAATAACGGGAAGTCCCTGGTCATTCGCATTGCGGACCAGGGCAAGGGACTCGACCCTGAAACGCTTCCCGATCCTCTCGCCCCGGAGAATCTGTTACGCGGTTCCGGGCGCGGTATCTTTCTCATCCGCTCTTTCATGGATGAGGTACACTTCAGGCAATTACACCCAGGCACTGAGTTGACGCTCATCAAGCATCTGGGGACGGCTCAATCAGGCAGCTAAGGAGGGACTTTTCGTGAGCATGAAGGTAAGCACCCGTCAGGTGGACGGTGTAACGATTCTCGATCTCAGCGGTCGCATCACCCTCGGTGAAGGCAGTGTGCAGTTGCGCGATGCGGTTCGCGATCTCTTGGCCAAGGGTTCGAAGTACATCCTGCTGAACCTCGGGGACGTGAACTACATCGACAGCTCGGGGATCGGTGAGCTGGTGAGCGCCTACACGACGGTTCGCAACCAGGGCGGCGAACTGAAGCTGCTCAACCTCACCAAGAAGGTCCATGACCTGCTTCAGATCACCAAGCTCTACACCGTATTCGATGTGAAGGACGACGAGGCTTCGGCCATCGCTTCCTACTCGCGCTCGTAAGCCAGAGCACACACGCTACAAGAAAAGCCACCCGTCGCCGGGTGGCTTTTCTGTTTGGCTTTATTTCTTTGGCCCCACTCGAACCAGCAGCAGGCTTGAGGAGGCCACCATCCATCGCAAAGTTTAGAACTTCACCACCGGAGCAGTCTTCGAAGCTTCGCTGGCCTCGAAGTATTCGTTGTCCGGCTGGAAGCCCGCCATACCCGCCCAGATGCTGTTCGGGAACTGGCGGATGAAGGTGTTGTAGTCACGCAGCGTGTCGTTGTAGCGGCGACGCTCAACGGCAATGCGGTTCTCGGTGCCTTCGAGCTGATCCTGCAGCGCGAGGAAATTCTCGTTTGACTTCAGGTTCGGATAGCTCTCGGAAAGCGCGAGCAGGCGACCGAGGGCACCGTCGAGCTGACCGTTCGCCTTGATCTTGCCATCCGGATCGTGCGCATTGAGCAGTGCCGAACGCGCGCTGGCGATATCGTCGAACACCTTCTCCTCGTGCGTGGCATAGCCCTTCACGGTGGCGACGAGGTTCGGAATCAGGTCGGCGCGGCGCTGCAGAACGACATCCACCTGCGACCACTCCGCGTGGACCGACTCCTGCTTGGCGACCATTTGATTCTTGGCACTCACGTAGCTGCCGAAGATCATCAGCACGATCAGGACGAACACCACTACCACACCAATTGCGACCCACAAACCACGACGCATCATCGTACGTTTCTCCCGGTTCACATCCGCGAACCAATGTCTGATGTTATCAATCGGCCTGAAAAAGTCAGGCCAACACATGCGTTACCAGTCGCCGCCGGCCCCACCACCGCCGGTGCTGCCACCGCCGAAGCCGTCAAATCCACTGCCGCCGCCATCTCCCCCGCCGCCGCCGAAGCCGTCGCCTCCACCCCATCCACCACCGCCACGGCCTCCGCCGCCCAGGAACATCCCGAGCAGGAAGCCAAGCAGGCCACCGCCACCGGCACGCACCAGAAAGATGAGAACGAAGGTGATGAAGATGCCAAAGATGAGAAGCTGGCCCAGTCCGATGTGCGCCTGCTGCCGCCGCTGTGCGGAGGAGAGAGGGGTAAGCTTCACGCCCGCGTCGTCGGCAATGATCTGCGCGACCTGCCCCACGCCAATCTGGAAGGCATAATCGAAATCGTTGGCGCGAAGCGGGGGCACCATCTGCCGGCCGATCTCACCGACCTTCGCATCCGGCAGAATGCCTTCGAGCCCATAACCGGTGCTGATGAAACGGCGGCGATCTTTGGTGGCCACAATGAAGAGCACACCACGGTCTGTCTTCTTTCCGCCAATTCCCCATGCCTGATAAAGATCGACGGCGTACTGCTGAATAGGCTCGCCATCTGTCGTGTTGATGGTGACGACGGCGATTTGCGCGTCCGCTTCGTGATCGACCTGCCCACAGAGCAGATCGAGCTTGCGCGTCATATCCGGGGACAGGACGTGCGCAAAATCGCTGACGTAATCCGTCGGCTTGGGAAGGCTCTGCACGGATTCGGCCGCAGCCACCTGCGACAGGCAGACACTTGCCACTATCAGGGCCAGCAACAGGCGGCCGGCAACTCGGATCGTTCTCGACATCGGTTCTATTTTAAGGCCTCTATTTCCGCTCAGTGTTTTCGATGCAAACGACAAAGGCGCCCCATACACGGGACGCCTTCGCTGCACGAAGCATAGCCAGGCTACATCTGACGCATGGATACTAATCGCCGTTGACGGCCTTGCCCTTGTCGTCGACCACGTTATGCGCCTTGCCGATCTGTTCGATCATCGCCAGGTGCTGCTGGATCATCTGATCGCCCTGCGCCGCGAACTGCTTGAGTCCCGGGTTCTGCGACTGCTGCGCTTCCATCTTAAAGTCACTGTCATCCTTCTTGTGGTCCTTCACCATGGCTGCGATGTAGGCATTGTCGAACTGCTGTCCTGAGAGCCCCTGCAACTTGGCCATCAGCTCGCGATCCTTCTTCGACGGCTGATCCGGCACCTTCACGCCAAGCTGCGTAGCCGCCGGCTTCAGAGCGTCGCCCAGCTTGGTGTGATCGGCGACCATCTGCTGGCCGAACTGGCGTACATCCGGGCTGGCTGCCTTTTGCGCCGCCAGCTGGCCTAGCTGCACCTCCGCCATGCCGCCTTCGAGGGCATTCTTCACAAAGTCCTTATCCTGCATAGCAGCGGTGTCCGCGCCGCCATTATCCGAAGGACCGGCTGTGGAACCAGGGGTCATGCTCGAGTTCTGCTGTTGTTGTTGCTGCGCAGCCGCTCCGCTCTGCGCGCTGCCGTTCATCTGTGCGAATAGAGGCGCGGCAACCAGCAACAACATGCCCGCAACCGCCGGAATGGTGCGGGAGGCTCCATGAGGAGAAATTTTCATCTGCATCGTTTTCATTCGCGCTTCCTTCCCGGGCTGGCAGGCAGCCCTGTAGCTTTCCTTTTTCACGTAGACCACAAATACGAACTCCTATAGGAATGCCGGAAGCGCTCGCTGGCGTTGCCTCCACGGCGCGTATTTGGCGGCGTATTTCGCGCACATGTCGGGATGTTCATCCGGTGAATCGGCGGAAAATAATTCGATCCGGGATGCATCCCCTGCCCCCCATGGGGATGCCGGCTGTGCCGCGAAAATGGAATTTCGCAACGCCGAGGCCGGTCATGAGTCTATAGAGGAGAAGCCACTTCGCATCTCCGGCAATTGGGCCGCTCCCACAGGGAAAGCTCCATGCCGCACGGCAGGCATGGCAGCAAGCAGGACGAATTGATCTCTGGATGTAGTCGGACATTTTCATTGCGCGCAGGCGGCGCACTCCTCTGCGTGGCAAGCGCTCTTCTCTCCCCGCACGCAACGGCACAGCATTCGCACGCGCTGAAGGTTTCCGTCCTTGGCGAGGACCAGAATCCCGTGCAGGGCGCCACGATAACCGCAACGTATGCGGGCGCAACGGTCTGCAACGGCGTAAGCGACGCAGCGGGACAGGTTGTCCTGACCTGTGCAGCCACCCCTGCCTCCGCAGGCGCAGGCGGGCTCGATTTGCAGATCAGCCGGGACGGTTATGTTGCCGCGACCGCACACGTGACGCAGCAGGAAGAAGAGAGCGGAGCGGCGGTGGAGGTGACCCTGTCCCGTGCCCAGACCGTGCAACAGAATGTGACGGTAGCCGGAAGTTCGGAGAGCCCGTTGACCGAGACGACCAGCGGCGCCGGCAAACTCCCGGTGGAGCAGGCGAAGGCAAGCCCTCTTCGCCCTGCCACGCTGGTGGATGCCCTGCCTCTGGTTCCGGGCGTTGTGCGCACGCCGGATGGACGTACGCAGATTGGCGGCCTGGACGAAAGCCATTCGGCACTGCTGGTCAACTCGGTCAACGTCAACAATCCCGCAACCGGGGGCTTCGGTTTGAGCGTACCGGTCGACAGCGTGGAGACGCTGAAGGTGCTGCAGTCGCCTTACCTGGCGCAGTACGGCAGTTTTTTGACTGGCGTGGTGAATGCCGACACCAAGCGCGGCGGCGATAAGTGGGATTACGACCTGAATGACCCGCTTCCGGACTTCCGCATTCGCAGCCTTCATCTAGTGGGGGTGAAAGATGCCTCGCCGCGTCTGAACGTAGGCGGGCCACTGATCAAGAATCATCTCTTTCTGGCCGAGGGCGCAGAGTACCTCCTCGACAAATCGGAAGTACGAACGCTGCCCTTCCCCGACGATGAGACAGTCTTCAACGCGTTCAACTCGTTCACCCAGGTGGATGCGCTGATCGGAAGCCGGAATTCTCTGACCGGAACTCTGCACTTCGCGCCGCATACCCTTGAGTACGCGAACCTGAACTACTTTGATCCCGAGCCGGTAACCCCGAATGCGGACTATCAGGAAGATGAAGGCGCCCTCACGCACCGACTGGCGCTCGGCGCTGGTGAGCTGGAGTCGACTGTAGCCGGCATTCGCGACGCCTCAAACATCGAACCGCAGCCGAGCGGAGACGGTCTCATGCAGCTCACGCCCACCGGCAATTCCGGCAGCTATTTCGATCAACAGACTCGCGAGGCGACGCGCTTCCAGTGGCTTGAAACCTGGACACCCGCTCCCGTGGGGTGGCACGGTCAGCACATGCTGCAGTTCGGTACCGTGATGGGCCAGGCCGAAGACAGCGGCCAGGTGACGAATCGCGAGGTCGAACTCTACAACCCCCAGGGTGGCCTCATTCGGACAATCTCCTACCAGGGCAACGGCATCTTCGATCTGAAAGACATCGAGGGCGCAGTCTATGGGCAGGACCACTGGATTCTGAACTCTCACCTGGCGATTGACGCGGGTCTGCGAGCTGAGACCCAGTCGCTGACCTATACCAATCGCGTGGCCCCGAGATCCGGGTTCACGCTGACACCCACAGGCGACAACAAGACCGTCATCCGTGGCGGCATCGGTGTCTTCTACGACACTGTGCCGCTCGACACCTATGCCTTCGAAAGCTATCCGGAGCAGGTGATTACGACCTACGACGGCCATGGCAACATCACGCAGGGACCGACGATCTACCAGAATCTGCTCGGCACCGACTCGGGGCCAGCCTTCGCGCTCGTCGACCGGGATGTCCACTCCGGCAATTTCGCGCCCTACAGCATCGCCTGGAACGTCGAGGCGGAGCACAACTTCGCTCCCGCGTTATCGATGCGACTGAGATATGTGAACGCCGCGGCCCGGAGCCAGTTAACGCTCACACCCGAGAGCACTGCGACGGAGAACGCCAACGTCCTGAGCGGATCGGGCGAGCTGAATACGCACCAGACCGAATTCACGGCCCGCATCGGCTCCCAGAAACTGCGGCAGTTCTTCTTCTCGTACGTGCGGCAGTTTGCTCGCGGCGACGAATCGGACGCAGCCAGCTATCTGGGCGACTTCCCGGCACCGGTCATCCGGCAGGAGATCGAGGCCAGCACACCCGGGGAAATCCCGAACCGTTTCCTGTTCTGGGGACTCTCCACTCTCCCGTGGAAGATGCGTATCTCACCCCATATCGAATACCGGGATGGCTTCACCTGGCAGCCGGTCGACGAATTTCAGAACTATGTCATCACGCCGGACGATCTGCAGCCGCGCTACCCGAGGTATTTCTCCGCGAACGTCAGGATGTCCAAGGACCTCGACGTGGGCTCGAAGCATGAGATCCGGCTTTCGATTACCGGCATCAACCTGACCAACCACTCCAACTGGCTGCAGGTGCATAACAATATCGACGACCCACTCTACGGGACGTTCTTCGGCAATTACGGACGCCATTTTCTGCTGGATTTCGACTTCCTGCACTGAGGCCGGTCGCGGAAACTGCACGAGATAGACGCAGAAGCCGTTTGTTTCGTGTAGAAATCCACGTTATGATTCGGTTACATGCGTCCATTGCTCGCACAACTGCGCTCACGGCGCTCCTGGCTCGCTCTGCTGGGAGTGTTCTGTATTGCGCTGGTGCTTGCGGCGGGCATCGTGCAGGTGACGCACAGTCATCCCGCGGGGCAGCCCGACCACGACTGCTCGCTCTGTATTTCAGCGCACCACGTTATTCAGGTCGCCACCTCCGTACGGCTGAACGTATGCAGCCTGCCTGTGGCACCCCTTTCTGCCGAAGCTCGGTCCACCGTACCCATACGGCGATTCTTTGTGCAACTGGCCTCCCGGCCTCCTCCTGCGAACCTGATTCCCGCCTAGTCTCCTAGCAGGACCAGACTTACAACTCATTTGTACTTTCGGGAGGTCGTTTCCATGCGCACATTCGTGCGATGCTTCGTCTTTATCCTCTCTGCACTCGTGGTGCAGGCATTTCCAGTTTCTCTTTTCGCCCAGTCCGCCGGATCCTCCGGCACAGTCAATATCTCCGTGACGGACGCCTCCGGAGCCGTGATTCCCGGCGCAACGGTCATCATTGAAAACCCGGTGAGCGGCCTCAACCGCGCCTCGAAGACGGACGCGAGCGGCAACAGCCAGTTCACCAACCTGCCGCTGAATCCGTACCACCTTTCCGTCTCCATGGCGGGCTTCGCGAGCCAGTCGCAGGACGTGGTCGTGCGCTCGACGGTTCCGCAGTCGATCAAGATCGCCATGCAGGTCGGCGCGGCGGCCACCACCGTCACCGTTACGGGCAGCGACCTCATCGAAGACAGCACCGGTCTGCACACCGATCTGGATCGCGACTCGTTCCAGAAGGTTCCGCTCGAGAGCCAGTCCTCGGGTCTGAGCTCGCTCGTGACCATGTCGTCGCCGGGCGTTGCGGCTGACTCGAACGGCCTCTTCCACGGCCTGGGCGATCACGCTTCGAACTCTTTCTCGGTCGACGGACAGGACATCACCGACCAGCAGAGCAAGGTCTTCTCGAACCAGCTGCCCTCGAACGCAGTGCAGTCGATCGAGGTAATCTCCGGTGCTCCGCCGGCAGAATACGGCGACAAAACCAGCCTCATCATCAACGTGACCACCCGCTCCGGACAGGGCGTGACACAGCCTACCGGCAGCATCACCAGCTCGTATGGCACCTTTGGATCGGCAACCGGCTCCGTGGACGTGAGCTATGGCAAGGAAAACTGGGGCAATTTCTTCGAGTTCGACGGTCTGAATACCTCGCGATTCCTCGATCCACCGGAATTCAAGGTCTTCCATGACCGCGGCAACGAAGAGAACGTCTTCGACCGCGCCGACCGTACGCTTTCCGCAAAGGACTCGGTGCATCTGAACCTGAACTACAGCCGTTCCTGGTTCCAGAATCCGAACTCCTACGACAACCTCAACGTGCAGAACGTGCTCAGCGGCGGTGCGTCCGATAGCCCGGTGATCGGCAACGTGGGCGATACCGATCAGAAGGCGCAGATCGAGACCTTCAACATCGCGCCGCTCTATACGCGAATCGTCAGCCCCTACTCGGTCTTCAACTTCGGGCCCTACATCCGCAAGGACGACTACAACTACTATCCGAGCGGCAATCCTCTGGCCGATCGCGGCCCTGCGAACCTGCAGACCTCCTCGATCGCGCAGAACCGCACGCTGACCAATGCCGGCGTGCACTCCGATCTTTCGTGGACAAAGGGCATCAACACGGCGAAGATCGGCGCCCGCTACGAGCAGACATTCCTTCGGGAGAACGATGCTCTGGGAATCGTGGACCCGACCTACAACGCGCCCTGTGTGGATGCGGACGGAAACCCCATCGCTGGCTACTCGGCGACTTCCGAGTGCCCGGTTGCGGCAAACTCCAGCTATCTTTCGGTGCTCGGCCCGTACGATCTGACCCGTGGCGGCAGCTACTATCACTGGTTCGGTCATACAGATGTGAAGGAACTGGCTCTCTACGTAGAAGACCAGATCAAGGCCGGCAACTGGCTTTTCAGCCTGGGTATTCGCGGTGACCTGTACAACGGCCTTACCAAGGCCAATCAGGCTGAACCCCGCGTCGGGCTGGATTACACCATCAAGCAGACCAACACGGTGCTGCGCGCCTCTTACGCACGCACCCTCGAAACGCCGTTCAACGAGAACCTCGTGCTCTCGAGCATCGGTTGCGGCAATGCCGTGCTTTCGCCCCTGCTCCTCTGCACGCCCGGCGTGGGAACCACGATGCAGCCAGGCTTCCGCAATGAGTTTCATGCCGGCCTGCAGCAGGCCTTCGGCAAAAACCTTGTGATCAGCGGCGACTACATCTGGAAGTACACACACAATGCCTTCGATTTCAGCGTGCTCGGCAATACACCGATCACCTTCCCTATCGACTGGCACAACTCGAAGATCCCGGGCTTCGCGCTGCGCGCGGATGTGCCGAACTTCCATAACATCTCGGCGTATGTCGTGATGTCGTCGGTCGCGGCACGCTTCTTCCCGCAGCAGGTAGCGGGCGCAGGCGCCACCGTCGGCCAGAGCGGTTATCCCTTCCGCATTGACCACGACGAAAAATACAACGAGACAACGCACCTGCAGTACACCATCCCCGGCAAGCATTCGCCATGGGTCGGCTTCAACTGGCGGTATGACAGCGGCCTGGTGGCCGGTTCGGCTCCCTGCTACAACGTCACCGATCCAAACAGCTCCTGCGCCAGCACCAGCATTACGCTGCCGGATGGACGGCCGGGAATCGACCTGAGCGGCCTCACCTACGATGAGCAGTTCGAAGCCGGTCTTATCTGCGATGGTGTAAAGGCCACGCCGACCTCCGGCTTTACGCAGTGCGATGCTGCGGGCCTGACCTCGAAGCTGGTGAAGATTCCGGCTCCGGGTACCGAAGATGACGACAAGAATCCTCAGCGCATCCAGCCGAGGAACCTCTTCGACCTCTCCGTCGGCCAGGACAATCTCTTCAACGGCGACCGGTACAAGTGGAGCTTGCGACTCACGGGCACGAACATCACCAACAAGTACGCGCTCTACAACTTCCTCTCCACCTTCAGCGGCACGCACTACGTCAGTCCGCGAGCCCTGACAGCGGAAGTCGGATTCCACTTTTAATTTTCGTTTTGCGAACGACAACGCCCCGGTGCAAACCGGGGCTCTTTTTTACCAGCAGCCTTCAGTCAGCCTGAAAGAGCGAGACGATCGCCGAGGGCAGGCGCCGGGAGTCGAAGCGCTGTTCATAGCACCGGTGCGCTTCCTTCCGCATCGTCTCTTTCTGTATGGCCGGCATCGACTCCCAGCGCTCGATTATGCTGCGAGTGCCGTCGAGTGTGTCCCGGCCAATGATCGCGGCTCCGTCTGCCTCGATCTCGGAAAAGATATTTACCTGGTCCGAGATCAGCACGGGCGTTCCGCAGGCAAGAGCCTCGGCCACCGCAATCCCGAAGTTCTCCTGATGCGAGGGAAGAATGAAGGCATCCGCGCAGAGATGCGCTCCCCACTTGGCATCTCCTCCGATCATCCCTGGCCAATGGATGCGGTCCGCAACGCCAAGCTCCGCTGCACGCGCCTCAAGCGTGGCCTGCCAGCCGGTCTGATCCGGACCGGCCATCAAGAGATGGAGATCCTGTGAAGCAGCGGCAGCGAATGCTTCGATGAGAAGATCGCAACCCTTCTTCGGGTGGATGCGGCCGAGAAAGAGCAGAAAGCGCCGATCTTTCATCGCAGGACAGCGAGCGAGGAACGCCTCGCGGCAGATATCGGAATCCGCATCCGGTCCAGGTGTGCCGAACGGTACAACGACTCCATTCGCGCGATAAGGCCTCATGCTCTTTGCCGCGAGACGCATCTCGGTTTCCGTCGTGAAGAGCACGCGATGCGCATCCCGGATGAGCTTGTATTCACTGAAGAGCCAGTAAGGCCACTTCTTTGCGAACTTGGTGAGATACGGCTTGTTGAAATAAGGATCGAGCATGCCATGCATGAAGACCGCATACTTCTGGCGTCCGTGCAGAGCCTGCCATACCGCGCGCCCGTGATATTGCCAGAGGCCGTCTACCACCACGCCGTCGAAGCGGGCTGCGTTCGCACGCAGCCATGGCAGCAACGTCGCCGAATGGGCATAGGTGTTCTTGCGCGGACCATGCGCGGAAACGGGGAAAGGCAGGTCTCGGAGAAAGGCCGCCTGCGGATCATCGAGGGTTGCGACCTCGACCTCGTGCCCTTCGCGAAGATATCCGGCGGCGAGACGGAGTACGCCTTCAGGTGGGCCGCCATATGCGAGATCGAGAGACGGAATTACGTGCAAAATACGCATGCGATTTTGGGAGTGCTGGCCCCATTAGAGCATGCACGGCCACGGGGGAATGTTGCCTTCCCGGGCCGCCGCGACGATATCCTAGAAGGGTATGTCGAACCGCACAGACCTCAAGCCTCCCGTCGCCGCCATCCGGCACACCGAAACGACCCTGCATGGCACTACGCTGGTGGATGATTACGCGTGGCTGCGCGAGAAAGACAGTCCCGAGGTGATTGCCTACCTCGAAGCCGAAAACGCATGGACGGCCGCGAATCTCGAGCCCACGGCCGAGCTGCAGAAAACGCTCTACCGGGAGATGGTGAGCCACATCAAGGAGACCGACGTATCGGTTCCCTTCCGCGACGATCACTGGTGGTACTACTCGCGCACGGAGCAAGGCGCGCAGTATCCGATCTACTGCCGCAAAGCAGCTGTGACGGACGACCTCGATCGCTTCCCCGGCGATGCTGCGCCGGAAGAGATCGTGCTCGACATCAATGAGCTGGCAAAGCACGAATCCTACATGGCGGTAAGCGCCCTGAACGTTTCAGACGACGGCAACCTGCTGGCCTATTCCATCGACAATAAGGGCTTCCGCCAGTACACGCTGCAGGTGAAGGATCTGCGCACCGGACAACTGCTCGGCGAGCGGGTGGAACGCGTCGGCTCGGTCGTGTGGGCAGCGGATAACCGCACCCTCTACTACACGGTCGAGGATGAGCAGCAGAAGCGCCAGTTCCAGTTCTTCCGCCACACGCTCGGCACACCGCACAGCGAAGACGTGCTGGTCTACGAAGAGAAGGATGAACGTTTCAACATCGGCGCGGGCCGCACGCGGGATGGCGTCTACACAGTTCTCGAAAGCTCGAGCCACACGGCTACGGAGAACCGGTTCCTGCGCTCGGATGACCCGGCAGGCACATGGCAGCTGATCGAGCCCCGGCGCGACGATTTCGAATACTACATCGACCACCGCCACGGGCTCTTCTATATCCGCGCGAATGACACGGGCCGGAACTTCCGTCTGGTGACCACCTCGGTAGATACGCCCTCGAGTGAGCACTGGAAAGAGGTGTTGCCGCACCGCGAGGAATCGATGCTCGAAGAGATCGACCTCTTCGCCTCATTCCTCGTCTCCTGCGAGCGCACGCTGGGACTACCGCATCTGCGTATCCTCCCTTTTACGGGAGAGAACGCGGACCTGGGCGCCGCAAAGGAAATTCCCTTCCCTGAGCCGACCTACAGCGCGCATCCGCACATCAATCGTAACTTTGAGACGCACAAATTCCGCTATGGATACCAGTCCCTGGTCACGCCGAGCTCCGTGTATGAATATGACGTGGCGAGCGGTGAGTCCGTCCTGTTGAAACAGCTGGATGTACCGGGCGGCTTCGACCGCACGCTGTACCGCTCGGAGCGGCTCTTTGCCACGGCGTCCGACGGCGTAAAGGTCCCGGTGTCCCTGGTCTATCGCGCCGACCGCTTCCAGCGGGGCACGAATCCTCTCTACATCTATGGGTATGGTTCGTACGGCTACTCACTGCCCAACAACTTCAGCAGCAACCGACTAAGCCTGCTCGATCGTGGCTTCGTGATGGCCTATGCGCATATTCGCGGCGGCGGCGATCTCGGTAAGAAGTGGCACGACGACGGCCGGCTGATGGAGAAGAGAAACACCTTCACCGACTTCATCACGGTGACTGAGTTCCTCGTTGCCGAGGGCTATGGCGATGCGAAGAAAGTCGCCATCGAAGGTGGAAGCGCGGGCGGCCTGCTGATGGGCGCGGTGAGCAATCTGCGGCCCGACATCTTCCGCGCTGTGCTCTCGCACGTACCCTTCGTCGACGTGATGAACACCATGCTCGATGCGTCGCTGCCCCTCACCGTTCCCGAGTATGAGGAGTGGGGCAATCCGAACGAGCCTGAGGCCTTCCGCTACATGCTCAGCTATTCGCCGTACGACAACGTCGAAGCGAAGGCCTACCCTGCCATGCTGGTAAAGACTTCACTCCGCGACAGCCAGGTGATGTACTGGGAGCCGGCAAAGTACGTTGCGAAGCTGCGCGCGCTCAAGACCGACGACAACGCTCTGCTCTTCCACACCAACATGACGGCCGGACATTCGGGCGCATCCGGCCGCTATGATTACCTCGAAGAAATCGCGATGGATTACGCATTCCTCCTGCGCGAGCTTGGCGTAGAAAACTAACCGATCCGGGCGCGTTCTGCCTGCGCGCCCTTTATTCCCCAGTTAAGGATGCAATATGGCCAGTGAAGCAGAGACTCTTTCCTCGCCGGTAATCGACCTGCGCAGCGATACCGTTACGAAGCCTACCGCCGCGATGCGGGCGGCCATGGCCGAAGCCGAGGTCGGCGACGATGTGTACAGTGAAGACCCTACCGTCAATCGCCTCGAGGCGCGGGCTGCGGAGGTCTTTGGACGCGAAGCGGCCATCTTCGTGCCGACCGGAAGCATGGGCAACCAGATTGCAATCAAGCTGCACACGCAGTCGGGGCAGGAGGTCATCTGCGAGGCGCGCGGCCACGTCGTCGATTGGGAGATGGCAGCGGTCTCCGCCATCTCCGGCTGCCATCTGCGCACTATTCCCGGCGAGCGCGGTGTTCTGCGCTGGGAGCAGATCAAGGCGGCCATCGCCCCGAAGCTCTACTACCGGCCGCAGACCGGGCTGATTGAACTGGAAAACTCACACAACATGGCCGGCGGCACGGTGACGCCCCTCGACGTGTACGAAGAAATCTGGCACGGCGCGCGCGATGCCGGTATCCCGGTGCATCTCGACGGAGCGCGGGTGTTCAATGCCGCCGCGGCGCTTGGCATCGATGTCGCCACCCTGACCAGCGGCTTCCAGAGCGTGATGTTCTGCCTCTCGAAAGGGCTGTGTGCCCCTGTCGGCTCCGTGCTTGTCGGCAGCCGGCGCTTCATTGAACGGGCGCGCAGCGTGCGCAAGATGCTCGGCGGTGGCATGCGCCAGGCCGGCATTCTTGCGGCCGCAGGGCTGATCGCGCTCGAAGAGATGCCGCAGCGCCTGCACGAAGATCACAGCAACGCGCGCCTGCTGGCCGAGGGACTGGCCGCCTTGCCGCAAGTCGAAATCGATCTCGACGCGGTGCAGACCAACATCGTCATCTTCCGCCTTCGCGGCGTTGCGGATGTATCCCAGATTCTCGCCAGATTAAAGCAGAAGGGCGTGCTGGCAGCAGCCGCAGCAGCCGACCAGATCCGCTTTGTGACCCACCACGACGTCTCGCGCGAAGCCTGTCAGCAGGCGCTCGCGATCACCGCAGAGGCTGTGCGCTAAGCCTTCCACTGAAAACAGAGCGTGTATCCGTCAGGATCGCGGAGATAGAGCTGCTTCATTCCATAAGGCGCAACACGGGGCTCCTTTAACGGGAGCCCTTTTTCTTTGAGTGCGCGATAGACGCCGTCCACGTCCGGGCAGGCGATAAATAAACCTGTATCTCCATGCGTAGCGCACCATTGGGGATCGCGAACAGCCGGCCGCTCGTCATCGAACTCAAAAGCGGTGTTGAGCATCAGCTCAGCCTCGCCCTGCCGCAGCCATGCCCAGTGAAAACTGCCGGACGGGAGCAGAGGCGAATGGTCGACGATCTCAAACCCGAGCAACTCGCAGTAGAACCGGATCGACTCCGGCATGTCATACACCTGCACCAGCGGACAGAGACCACGCAGATCGAAGGCCATCGCATCCTCCGCAGGCAAGCGTAGCAAAACGCGTGAAGGCAAAAAAGAAGGCCGGGAGATCGCCTCCCGGCCTTGTGCTCAGAAGAACCGCCGCGACGCCCGAAGGCGCGCAACGGAAGGTCTATCCGATTAGAACGCGTACTTCAGCGAGAGCTGGATACGGCGTTCGGTGGAATTCGTGCCTGTGATCTGGCCGAAGTTCGAGTCGGTAACCGTGCCATCTGGCGCGCTGTAGCTCGCGACATTCAGCAGGTTGAAGAAGTCGGCACGGAAGGCCAAAGCGTGCTCTTTCCAGATCGGAAAGGACTTGGAGAGGGCCGCATCGACCTGCTCGTAACCATCGCCGCGCAGGGTCATCGGGCGAACGTTGCCGAAGGTGGTGCTCGGCTGCGGTGCGAAAACGCACGTTCCATTGTTGGTGTCGACAGAGCAGGCCGCTTCCGAGCCGCCGGGCTGCACAGCCGTTCCAAACCATGCGGCCAGGGAACGGCCGGTCACGTGAAGGGGACGATACTGTTCCGGACGAGCCGTCGCCGAGTAGACCTTGCTGGAGTAGTTAGAGGTCGTACCCGCGGTCAGCGGGAAGGCCGTGTAGGTGACGTCGGTCAGAGCCAGCTTCCAGCCGCCGACAGCTTCATCAAACGCGCGGTTCATATTGGCACCGAACTGGCGGCCACGTCCGAAGGGCAGAGCATATTCACCCGAGACGCTCAGAGCCTGGCGGATATCGAAACCCGCGTCGCCCCACTCGGCACGCATGTCGTAGGCATTCTGTTGGTAGTAGCCGCCGCTGATGTTCGACACACCGTAATAGCCGAAGCTGTCGGTCATCGCGTGGGCCAGGGTGTAGTTAGCCGTCAGCTCCAGACCATCGGTCAGGCGCTGGCGGAAGACCGCCTGCATGGCGTTGTAGTTGCTGGCGGCATTGGTGGCGCTGATCTTCACGACACCGGTGTCGACCGTCGACGGGTCCGGGTTGGTACCAGCGGCGTAATTCTCGCCGTTTACTGTGCCGACGAGGCTGTCATAGGGACCAAGCACGTCGGGCGACGGGCGCTGGTTGCCCCAGTAAGGATTGGTGAGGTGATGGCCGAGGATGCCGACGTAGCCGAGCTGCACCGAGGTATTGGCGGCCAGCTGGTACTCGGTGGTGAGGGTGATTTCCTGCGTCGAGGAAGGCTTCATATCCTTCGGCCACGCATAAAAAGTAGTGGTGGGAGGCGTGGTCGTCGGGAAACCATTCGACGCCATGTAATAGGTTCCCGAAGAATAGACTCCAGTAGTGCTGTTGGTACTGGGATTGACTCCGGTTTCCTGGTAGTCCGTGTGGAAGGGCGGGTTTTGGGTTAGGCGAAGATTCGCGCCCATGCCTTCGAAGTAGCTGGTGATGCCGTAGCCACCACGAATCACCCAGCGGGGCGTGATCGCATAGGCAAAGCCAAAGCGGGGCTGAACCTGCGCATAATAGGGATCGTAGAGGGCGCGGCTGTTGCCGTCGACTCCCGCATACTCCACCGCACCGGTCGCCAGGTTGAGGTTGGCCATCTTGTTGTTCACTTCGTAGATGGGCTGGTCGAACTCCCAGCGAAGGCCGAGGTTCAGGGTCAGCTTGTCGCTAACCTTCCAGTCATCCTGGGCGAAGATGCCATCACGCCACTGGCGCTGGCCGGTCAGACCGGTGACCGCGCCGACCGAAGCCGAGTTCACGCGATCGAGCAGAAAGTCAGCGAAGGGATACGCAGCCGTACCGTAGGTAGAGTATTGGCCATCGTAGCTGAAGCTGCCCAGTTCGCCATCATTACCGGGATAGAAGCTGTTCTGTTGGTAGCGGATGAACGAGGCGCCGAATTTGAAGAGATGCTTCTGGTACTGCCAGGTGAGATCGTCTGCATATTCAAAGACGTTGTCGACGAAGACTTCCGGCGTCGGGTTGGTGCCGAAATCGCTCGGCATACCCGTTGCCGAGCTGGTCGAGAAGCTCTGAGAGCTGAAGCCCGCAGTCTCCTGCGCCTTACTGGGAATGCCAACGATGGAATTGCCATCCAGGCCGAAGATGCCGCTCGGATCGGTAGTGACGCCACTGTTGAACTGGATGCGCGAGTAGGAGGCGCGCGCCAGGTTCACAATGGCCGGCGACAAGGTGTGAGTCCAGTTGAGAGTACCCAGGTGATCGGGATAGTTCGAGGCGCTGGGAAACTCTACCGGTAGCGGATCGTGAGTAGTGGCGTTCTGCGCGTAGCCCTGCGAATAGCGGCCCGAGATGACATCATTGAGCCGGGGATGGTAGTCGATCTTGACATCGCCCTGGTCGTTGGTCTGGAAGGTGCCTGAAGGACCCACGAAGTTTTTGTACACCCCGGTGGGATCGTCAGTTGCGTTGTTCGGGGCGGGATATGCGTTCGGGTGCGCCGCGAGAAATTGGGCGATAGGGCTGTTTACCGGAACCTGATTATTCGCGTAAGGCGTCGGTGTTCCGTTGGCCTGCAGGGTCTGGGTGTCGTAAAGCTGGATACCGCCGCTCGAATTAATGTCATAGAGGTTAGAGAGATCGCCCTTCAACATCGCGGGTGTGGCAAGACTGTAGTCCGTTTCGCCGCCAGTGTGGTACCGCATGCCTTCGTAATCAACAAAGAAGAAAAGCTTGTCTTTGATGATCGGACCGCCAAAGGTGCCGCCAAAAATAGCCTGGGTGAAGGGGTTCTTGGCAATCGGTGTGACGTTGTTGTCGTTGGCCCAGGAGTTGGCGTCCAGGTTGTCGTTCTGCAGGAAGCCAAAAACGCTACCGTGGAACTTATTGCTGCCGCTCTTCATGACCATCAGCACTTCGCCGCCGTTCACGTTGCCGAATTCGGCATTCGCGTTCGACGAAACCACGCGCATCTGCTCGATGGAGTCAGGGCTGGGCGTGTAACCGACCGTATTGTTGATGTTCTCGTTGATTTCCTGGCCATCGAGCAGATAGTTGTTCGACTGCTGACGGCTGCCGTTCACATTGGCTTCGTTGGCGTCGCCGGTCGAGCGCTCCGTCGAGTTCGCGCCGCCAAAGCTGCCATAGCCGGTCACAACCGCGCCGGGCGTGAAAGCGGTGAGCTGGGTGAAATCGCGGCCGTTGAGCGGCACGCTGTTGATGGTGTTCTCGGTGAAGGTTTCACCGTTGGTCGCGTTTTCCGTCTGAAGGATGGGCTGCAGTTCTTCCTTCACGGTGACGGTGGTGCTGGTATTTCCGACGGTGAGCGGAATATCGATCTTGGCGTCCTGGTCGATTTCCAGGGCGAAGGGGCCATAGTGGGCGGTGTTGAAGCCCTGGGCCTCCACCGTGATGGTGTATTGGCCGATCTGCAGGAAGCGGACCGAGTATTCGCCCGCGCCATTGGTCGTCGCTACCGTGTTCACACTGGTAGCGGTATTGGTTGCCGTCACTTTCGCATTGGGGACGATGGCACCGCTGGGATCGGTGATGGTACCGCGAATAGATCCGGTGACAGTCTGCGCCATCGCCGGAATACACGCCGTCACCAGCATGAGTACCCACATGAGACATGTGGAGATACGTTTCATATCGTGTTGCCTCCGAAAACAGGTCGTTCTTTTTAACCGTGCAGCAGAAAGAAATTCGCACAGCAAGACGGGACACAGGTGGACACATATCGCTGTTTCTTTACGGCACTTTTTTGCCGGCCTGGGGGGTGCCGGTCGTATTGTGTCCATAACGTATAGACAACTGGACACTGATGCAAGCAAGAATTCATACAACCAACGGGGGATCAGGTTACCTTTATGCGAAGTATTCTGATAACCTATTGGGCACTAGACAGCTCACCTCTCAGGTGAGTACTCTGCTTGGTCCCTCCTGACTCCTTCCGGGCAACCCGTGGAAAATTGGTAGAATTAGGTCTATGCCGAAGTACTCGATCGTCGTCCCTTTCCACAATGAAGAAGAGAACATCACCGCCATGTATGACCGGCTCAAGGCTGTCATGGAGCAGGTGGGGGACAGCTTCGAGCTGGTACTCGTCGATGACGGCTCGAGCGACCGCAGCTACAAGCTGCTGGAAGAGATCGCCGCGGTCGACAGCCGCGTCCTGGTGGTAAAGCTGCGCCGCAATTTCGGCCAGACCTCGGCCCTTGCCGCGGGCTTCGACCACGCGCAGGGTGATTTCATCCTGGCGATGGACGGCGACCTGCAGCACGATCCCGCTGAGATCCCCAACTTCCTCGAAAAGCTGGAAGAGGGCTACGACGTGGTCAGCGGCTGGCGCAAAGAGCGCATCGACAACTTCGTCATGCGCCGCTTCCCTTCGCGCTGCGCCAACTGGCTGATGGCCAAGCTCTCAGGCGTGGACATCCACGATTTCGGCACGACCTTCAAGGCATATCGCCGCGAGGTTATCCATAATGTCCCGTTGTACGGCGAAATGCATCGCTTCATCCCGGCGCTGGCCGCCTGGTATGGCGCAAGCATCTGCGAAATTCCGATCAAGAACGTCAATCGCCTGAAGGGCAAGTCGCACTACGGCATCGGCCGCACCTTCCGCGTCTTCTTCGATCTGCTCACAATCCGCTTCCTGCTGAAGTACATGACCCGCCCGCTGCACTTCTTTGGTGTCTTCGGCGCCCTGGGCATGCTCTTCGGTACGATGATCGCCTTCGCCCTGGGCGTGCTGAAGATCTTCACCCATCAGCACGTGATGGATCAGCACGGCCCCTGGTTCGTAATTGCAGGCGTCCTGATTCTCGGCGGTATCCAGATGCTGGCTATCGGCCTGCTGGGCGAGTTGCAGGTGCGCCATTACCATACGAATTCGCAGCGTGCGCCCTATACGATCGACCGCCTCGTGCGGCTGCGCACCCCCGGCGAGCCCAGCATTCTTCACGATTAATCGCGGATTAGTAGAACCCCAATCCGCAGAAAAGAGCCGCCCCTCGAGGCGGCTCTTTTCATTTCCTGTCGAAGTTGCATTTTCGACATCCTCACCGATAGAACAATCATCATGATGAGCATGAAAGCCATCCAGATTGCCCACACCGGCGGACCTGAAGTCCTGGATTTCGTCGATCTCCCGATTCCCACTCCCAAGGCCGGAGAGGCGCTGATCAAGGTTCACGCCTCCGGGGTCAACTTTATCGATATCTATCTGCGTGAAGGCCGCTACAAGATCCCTCTCCCTTTCGTGAATGGCCAGGAGGCCGCGGGCATCGTGGAGGCTGTAGGTGAGGGAGTTACGGAGTTCCAACCGGGCGACGCCGTCGCATGGTGCAATGTTGTAGGCACCTATGCGGAATACGCGGTCGCGCCCGCGGACAAGCTCGTTCCCCTGCCCGAGGGCATCGACCTGCGGCTTGCGGCTGCCGTGATGCTGCAGGGCATGACCGCTCACTACCTTGTCCACTCCACATTCCCACTGAAGAAGGGGGACACGGCGCTGGTGCATGCCGCGGCCGGCGGCGTGGGACTGCTGCTGACGCAGATGGCCACACAGATCGGCGCACGCGTCATCGCTACCGTCTCCACCGAGGAGAAGGCGAAGCTGGCGCGCGAGGCCGGAGCGGCGGAGACGATCCTCTACACACAGGAAGACTTCGAGGCGCGCACGCGCGAACTCACCGAAGGGCGCGGCGTCGATGTGGTCTACGACTCCGTGGGTAAGACGACCTTCGAGAAATCCCTGAATGTGCTGCGCCCGCGCGGACTGGTCGCGCTCTTCGGCGCGTCGAGCGGCGCGGTGCCGCCGTTCGACCTGATCGAGCTCTCCGGCAAGGGCTCACTCTATGTCACTCGGCCAACACTCAAGCACTACGTGCTCACGCGCGAGGAGCTCCTGAGCCGTGCCAAGGATGTTCTGGAAGCAGTGAACTCCGGCAGGCTCAAGGTCCGCACCGAGCACGACTACCCGCTCGCCCAGGCGGCACAGGCGCACCTTGACCTCGAAGGCCGGAAGACAACGGGCAAGGTGTTGCTGATCCCTTAGCCGGGGACTAGAAGTGCTGCAGGCGCTCGGCAGGAACAGGCTCGACCGGCCGGGCGCTCTCGCGTTCGAGCGAGCGGCTGACAAGATCCCGCGAGCCCAGTCCGATCGCCAGCGCGAGCGCGAGCACAATGCCGCCGAAGAGAATGCCGAAGGCAAGGTCCACGATCTGGCCACCGATCGAAAGATGGTCGAGCGCCATGGCCGTCGTCAGGATAAGCACCAGCCACTTCACACCGGTGCTGAGCAGGCGCGCATACTGCAGGTTGAGATTGACCGCAGTGATCAGCACACTGCGCGCGAGAAAGCGCCCTGCCACATTGCCGATGAACAGCAGCAGCACCGCGGCAAAGATGTGCGGCAGATACGGGAAGACGTAGGTCGTGATCGCCGGCTCAGCCGAAGCTGCGTCAAATGCGGAGACACCAACAAACACACCGAGTGCGACAAAAACCCAGAAGACGATGCGCGTCGCCAGCGTCGTCGGCGTGCTCGTGGGCGACCACTCGGCAAGCGTCTCCGAGCCGCTGCGCAGGCGGTCATCGAAGCGCAGGCTTGTAAGCACCGTCCGTACCAGCCATGAGAAGAGCCAGCCGAGGACAAGAAAAATCAGCATCGCGACGATGAATGCAAGGATGCCCGGCAACAGCATGGCGATCTTTGTCGTCACGCGGCTCATCGAGTCCTGCAGTGCCTGTTGAATCTGCTTCCACATGGCGAATCCTCCTCGGTCCGGCAGATCAGCTGACGCGATCCGGCCATCTCCAACGCGATACGAAATAGGGCTTGCTGGCCTCGAAAGCCTGCGCGAGTTGCTCGACGCGAAGCTGCGCCTCAGCCGTCGAAAGTTGTGCCGCGCCTCGCACGTAAGAAGCGACCCAACCCAGATAAAGCGGAGTCATGGCGCCCAGCAGGTGTGTGCGCCCGATTCTCCGCACATGCCAGGCGACCGCGAAGTCATACACGATGCGTGCCCATAACTCGTCCGGCATATGGAACTCCGCCGCCGGAAGCCTGGAAATCCTCTGCAGCTCAAAGAGCGAGATCGGCGGCAGCGCGATCCTCCAGACTTCTTCGAGGTTGCGAAAGCCAAGGACGAAAGAATCGATGAGCGGCTGCGGATCGGGAGCAGCAGCCTCGGAAGACTCGGGCGGCGCATCTCCCACGGGCGGAAGTACACGCATGATCTGCGATCCGCGCACCCGCTGCCACTGCGCGGCGTTGATCTCAGCCTCCTGAAAGAGCGACCCGGCCAACAATCCCAGAACCGCGCTGAGCTCGAGCCCTTCGCTTTGCACACTGTGCCGCACATGCAGCGATGCTTCGCACATTTCTCCGCCGTCCATCCCTGCAAAGATGGAAGGCCAGAGGAGCCGTGGCACCGAGCCCGGGCGCTGCGCAGCGGCAGCCAGCCTGGCGAGCAGACGTGTCGATACGCCGAAATCATACGCCAGCGGTGTATGCGCGCGCCGCCCGCAGAGGGCTCCAGCCAACGGCACAACGAGCCCCTTGTTCAACAGGCCGTCGTACTTGCCCTCGGGATACCCAGGCATCACCAGGTCGCATCCGCCCTCAAGGATCGGCGCGGCAAACTGTGTCGAACCTGCATCCTCGAGCACAGCAAGGTCGGGATGCAGCACCACGCAGGCCCGAGCCTGCAGGAGCGCGGCGATGTTCATCACCGTGATCTGTGCGCCGGTGAGCTCTGCCCATGGTCCGAGAGAGGGATCGTGAGGTGCGGGGATAAACGGGAGAAGCTCCACGCCTTCGAGCTCGACAGGGGGGAAAGCAATCTCCTGCACACCGCCGAAGACCACGACAGTACGGGCCGGGGCCGACGGAAGCCGCCTCAACCATCCGGATATTTTCTCTGTCAGCTGATCGAGCGGCGCCGCCCCGGCGATGCCAACGACCAGCTCCGCGCTGCCGATCTCCTCAATCCGCTTTCGTGTCTCTTCCGAGAGCTCGAATCTTGCCATCGCTCCTTATCCTTACGCGTTGCCGTGTCCGGCGCCGACTCCCTGCTGCAGCTCCAGCCAAAGGAATTCGTACGGGCCAAGTGTGACCCGGTAGGGGGTGCTTGTAATCACGGGAAATTCGACGTAGCCCAGCATCTCCACGGGGATCAGTCCTTCGAGCCCGGCAAGCTCAAGTTCCGCGGGCTGCCAGAAGCGCGAGAGATTCGCGACACAAAGCACCTGCACGCCTTCCAGCTCGCGGATATATGCGAGGATCTTGCGGTTCAGTGGCTCGAGGAAGCGCAGCGTGCCGCGGCCAAAGACCGGGAAGAGCTTGCGTAGCGCGATCATGTTGCGCATCCAGTTCAGCAGCGAGGAAGGATCGCTCTGCTGCGCCTCCACGTTGATCGCCTCATAGCCCCAGACCGGGTCCATGATGACCGGACTGTAAAGCTTGGCAGGATTGGCGCGCGAGAAGCCTGCATTGCGATCGCCCGACCACTGCATGGGCGTACGCACGCCGTTGCGGTCGCCGAGATAGATGTTGTCGCCCATGCCGATCTCATCGCCGTAGTAGAGGATCGGCGTGCCGGGGAAGGAGAAGAGCAGGCTGTTCAGCAGTTCGATGCGGCGGCGGTTGTTATCCATCAGCGGAGCAAGGCGGCGGCGGATGCCGACGTTGATGCGCATGCGCGGATCGGCGCTGTAGGCCAGGTACATGTAGTCGCGCTCGTCGCCGGTGACCATCTCGAGCGTGAGCTCGTCGTGATTGCGCAGGAACATCCCCCACTGGCAGCTCTCGGGGATCTCCGGCGTCTGCGCCATGATGTCGGTGATGGGCAGACGGTCTTCCTGGCTGAGCGCCATGTAGATGCGCGGCATCAGCGGGAAGTGGAAGGCCATGTGGCATTCATCGCCGTCGCCGAAGTATGCACGAACGTTGGCCGGGGGCTGGTTCGCCTCGGCAAGAATCATGCGGCCCTCGTAGCGCTCATCGAGCGCCGCGCGTATCGCCTTGATCGCCACGTGCGTCTCAGCGAGGTTTTCACAATTGGTGCCGTCCCGCTCGACAAGATACGGGATGGCGTCGAGACGAAGGCCGTCGACACCCATGTCGAGCCAGAAGTGCAGGACCTTGATCACCTCTTCCAGCACGCGCGGATTGTCGAAATTAAGGTCCGGCTGGTGCGAGAAAAAGCGGTGCCAGAAATACGCCTGCGCGACCGGATCCCAGGACCAGTTGGACTTCTCCGTATCTGTGAAAATGATGCGGGCGTCCTTGTAGAGTTGATCCGTGTCTGACCAGACGTACATCTCGCGTGCAGGCGAACCGGCGGGCGAGTTGCGGGCGGCCTGGAACCAGGGATGCTGATCGGAGGTGTGATTGATGACCAGCTCGATCATCACCTGGATGCCCCGCTCGTGCGCTGCGTCGAGGAATCGCTGAAAATC
Source organism: Silvibacterium sp. (assembly GCF_047605705.1). Classification (NCBI taxonomy): domain Bacteria; kingdom Pseudomonadati; phylum Acidobacteriota; class Terriglobia; order Terriglobales; family Acidobacteriaceae; genus Silvibacterium; species Silvibacterium sp. The sequence continues at coordinate 43,937 of NZ_JASGFD010000006.1, forward strand.
CTCGACGGTGCCGTAGCTCGGGTGCACGTTCATGTAGTCAGAAATGTCGTAGCCGTCGTCACGAAGCGGCGACGGAAAGAACGGCAGGAGCCAGATGCAGGTCACACCGAGATCGGTGAGGAAGTCGAGCTTCTGCATCAGGCCGCGGAAATCACCAATGCCGTCGTTGTTGCTGTCGGCGAAGGCCTTCACGTGCAGTTCGTAGATAATCGCGTCTTTGTACCAGAGAGGGTCAGAGACACTCCCCGGTGTGCGCAGCTTTCTCGTCGTACCAGTCGCCATCGTTCTCGTGCTCTCCATGCGCCGTAGGCGTCACCACTTTACCTCAGGACGCACGCCGCCCTGTTCCTGTTAAGCCAGTACAGGCAGTGTGATGCGGGAGAGGGGCGGATGGTCGACTGTGAAAAGCACTGCGATTACAGGTGGGACACAATCAGCAGGCCGCCGCCAACGGCGACCAGGTCCTCAAGCAGCGCCACGGGCCAGTCAGCGATACGGCCAGAGCCACTGGTGGACCTGCGCCAGCCATAACCGGCGTAAGCACCGGCGATTGCACCGGCAATACCGAGAAAACCGAAGGCGATCGGGGAAAATCCCCCGGAAATGGCAAAGGCTACCGCGCACACCATCCCCAGGACGATCCGAAACAGAAGCGGGCCGGGCGTGGTGCGTCGGGGGACAAAGGGCAGCTTGTCGGCAATCAGCTCGCCGATAGCGCCCAGGGTAAAGATCACCAGCGCGACCGGGTGTCCGAGAAAGGCGAGGTGCGAGCCGGCAAGTGAAATCCACCCGAGGTGCGCGGCCCAGCAGACAAGCGCTGGAGCCGTCATTGAACGCAAGCCGCAGACAAAGGCAATCAGAAACGCTCCGAGCAAAGCAACTGTCATCGTGTCCTCTTTCCGTCCCTTTTACGATGCCCGGCAAGGCACATTCGCTTCGCTATCTTCGGCGGCGCAGAGCCAGCTCCGCCGCGCGATAACCGCACATGCCATGCACGCCCCCGCCCGGTGGCGTCGAAGACGAGCACAGGTAAAGGCTCGGATCGGGTGTGGCGTACTGCTTCCATGTCGGGCGCAGAAAGGTCTGGGCCACACTCATCGCGCCGCCGCTGATATCGCCGCCGATCAGGTTGGCGTCCGCCGCCTCGAGGTCGGCCGGTGTCGAGACGTGACGGGCAAGGACGCAATCCCGGAAGCCGGGGGCGAATCGCTCGATCTGGCGCTCGATGGCCTCCGTCCTATCCACCGTGCAGCCGTTGGGGACGTGGCAATAGACCCAGACAACGTGCTTCCCTTCCGGCGCGCGCAACGGGTCGAACAGACTGGGCTGCGCAAGGATCATGAACGGACGGTCACTGATGCGGCCCCGGGCCATCGCATCCTCGGAACGTGCGATATCGGCAAAGGAACCTCCCAGGTGCAGGCAGATGGCGCGGCGGCAGTCGGCAGCCGTCCATGGGATCGGCTCGGAGAGCGCGTAATCGATTTTGAAGACACCCGGCCCGGGCTGGAATCTCTGGAGCCGCTGCCGAAAGGATGCAGGCAGACGCGATCCGGCGATGGAGGCCAGCTGGCGGGGAGCGGTATCGAAAAAGGTCAGATCTGAGCCGGATGCGGGCAGATCGTCGAGCGAGGCGATCCGCTTCCCTGTCGTGATCGCGCCGCCGAGGCTGCGCAGATAGCCGGCAAGCGCGTCCGGGATCGCCTGCGCGCCTCCGGCTGGAACCGGCCAGCCAACCGCGTGCGTCGAAGCGGCGAGCACGATGCCAATGGCCGAGCTGAGCGGAGCATCAAGGCTGAGAAACGAGTGGGCGGCCATGCCGGCAAAAAGGGCCCGCGTGCGCTCGCTGCGGAAGCTGGAGCGCGCGAGGATGGTGCTGGGCAGCAGCGCCCGCATGCCAAAACCGGCCAGCAGCAGCGGATGGCGCGGCAGAAGGGGCAACGGCCCAAGGATCTCCTTGGCGAAGGCATCCCAGTTACGGGCCAGCGGCTCGGTCATCCGGCGCCACGCGGGGCCATCCTCGCCGAGCAGACGAGCACTCTCGTTGAGATCCTGTTCGAGGACAACGGCTGTGCCATCGTCCAGCGGATGAGCAAGCGCCGAGAGCCCATGCACCCAGCGCAGGCCGTGCCCGGCGAGCGGGAGGCTGCGAAAGAATGGCGATCCGGCAGCCATGGGATGCACCGCCGAGCCGAAATCATGGCGGAAGCCGGGCAGCGTCAATTCGAGCGTGCGGGAGGCGCCGCCGAGGATCTGCTCCGCTTCGAAGACGTCGACGGCATAACCGGCCTGCGCCATGGCGATGGCGGCCGCGAGACCATTGGGACCGGATCCGATGATCGAGGTGTGATTACTCATGCGGTGGAAGCTCCGTAGGCATCGCCACGACCGTCACCTCACCTCCGGGAGTCGTCGTCAACTCCGGAGCATAGAGGCCGAGAAGCTCGCGCCGCCACCAGTTCCCTGTCTGCCGCTTCTCCGCGGCCGAGGTAAACCAGTATTGCCAAAGCACCGCACGCACATACTTTGGCGGGGCCGTAGCAAATGGATTCGAACGAAAGAGGCCGAGCACCGCAGCATCGTTCTGGAGCAGATGCTCCTCGGTGAGAGGAACGATCTGATTCTGCCGCCAGTCCCCGAGCGAGGAGAACCAGAGATTCCAGTCGAAACGCGGCTGATAGGGCGCATAAATACCGGGCCGCGCGGAAAGGGCCTGCGGCTTGTAGCGGAAGGGATAAGCTGTCCACGTCTGCCCGTCGTTCGATCCCTGAAATTCGATCTCATAACGTCCACGCGTCATCACCGCGAAGAGGCCATATTGATTCGCAATGCGAAAAGGCTCAAGGGCGCGGATAGGCTCCAGCGGCAGCGGCAGATCGTGAAACGGAATAAGAGCGAACTTTGCCGTGGTGACATATGCGATCCAGGTGAGCGCTACGGCGCTCACGGCAAGACGCAGAGCAGCAGTGTGATTCACAACAGGACCGACCAGCCCTGACGCAGTAGCCGTAATCGAAAGCGGAGCTTCGGGCTCCGGCAGCGTCTCTTCGGGCGGCACAACCGCGGCAGGCGGCTTCAGTCGTTGCGGCACCCAGCGGCGCAGCCAGCCGTCATCGAGCAAAAGAATGCCAAGCGAGAGAACGAGATAGTTGAGGAAGGTGTAGTTCGCGGTGAGGATCACGCCCATCTCCCATGGCGTGACAATGCAGAAGCAGACCAGCCGTAGCCTGCGCGGGCAGAAGAGCAGGAGCACGATGCCCAGCTCCATCCCCAGCGTCAGCGCCACGGTGGTGGCGTGAAAACCGTGCGGCAGGTGCTCGATATACCATCCGACCCACGTAGGCAGCGGGCCATTCTGGTAGTACTGATCCATCGCGGTGAAATTCCGCCATTGCTCGTCGCCACTGAGCAGTTTCACCAACCCCGATTCGAAGTAGATCCGGAACCACTCCCACTTCAACAGAAAGAGGCTTGCCCGCGAGGGCGGCGTATTTTCACCCCATCCGGGCCGCAGACCCCGCGGCGCGAAGAACAGCGCGAGGAAGCCCGCTTCCAGCAGCATGCCGTCCGACTGGTAGCTGGAGAAATCCGATGCTGCCGTGACAAACGACAGGAAGCAAAGGAAGCAGACAAAGAAGCTCAGCCTCGGCCACAGGTTCAGCAACGCGATCACCGCGGCGAGCATGCCGATCCAGCAAAGAGCCATAAGCATGCCCGAGCCGGACGAGAGCCAGAGCAGCGTCGGCGCAAACCAGAGCTTTGCCGGGCCTAATGCGCGGGCCACCGCCGGGAGATACTGCGCCGCCGGCAGAATACCTTCCGGACCGATCAACCCCTTGATCTGGAAGGCAAGCGAATAAAACGCCGAGAAGTAGATGAGTGCAAGGGCACGCAGGAAGAGCCAGCGCGCGATGAGATGTCCATGCCCTGACAGATTGGGCGCGAAGAGCCACTGCAGCCACGCACGCGGCTGCGAGACGGTGAAGGCGGACGCTGAAGATTCGCGTGTCATAACGGCTTTACCCGTGCGCAATCAGAATAGCCGCTGCCTTTCTTTGCGCTTCCGAATTACTCGGCTGTCGCCACGGGAGTCGCCTGCGACTCCTCCGCCTCCGCCGGCCTCACCGCGCGTGCGAACGCCTCGGCACGGATCGGATCGCGCAGAGCCTTGTACGCGGTGTTCAGCAGAATGCCGTCACTCGTGTCTCCACTCAACTCCCAGATCATGATGCCGCCGAGATGCCTGTCTGCGGCGAAGCTGGCTTTGTAGCGGACAGACACTGCGTCCTCGTAGGTCCAGAAGGTCTTGCCGTCATAGAGCCATGGAGCCTGCGACTGCGGGTCGCGATAGACGGTGGACGTAGGGATGAGGGCGGCGATGGCGTTGTAGGGCTGGTCCTCATGCACCGGCTGCCCGGGCTGGTGCAGGCCGTCGTGATCCTCGGCGACGCCCGTCCAGCTGTAGCCGTAAAAGGGCAGGCCCATCAGGATCTTTTCGCTCGGCACACCCGCCGCTTCGTACTCGGCAATATTCTGTTCCACGCTGTCGTGATGTGGGTCATTCGGATCGGTGAAGAGCGGCGCGATCAAGCCGGTATTGTGACTCCATGGGCCGGAGTAGTCATAGTTCATCACCGCCACCTGGTCGACGATCTTCGCGATCTCGCCGAAATCCGTGCCGCCGGACATGTGCGGCGAATGTCCCACGGCGACCGAGAGACGCATACCGCCACGCACTGCGTTCATCTGGCGGCGGAACTCTTCCAGCAACGCACGATAGTTGGCCGCGTCCGCTTCATGCGGAAACTCCCAGTTGATATCGAAGCCGTCGAAAATACCGGGCTCATGCACGCCCTGTGCGAAGTTGCCACGAACGAAGGTATCGATGCAGGACGCAACGAATGCCTGCCGATTCTCCGGCTGCGCATCGAAGGCGAAGTCCTTTGGATTGCCCTCGAGCGAGATCAGCACCCTGAGCTTCGGATAGCGCCGCTTGAGCTCCTGCACCTGGTGAAAGTAGCCGCGGAAAGGCGATGCAGGATTGTCCGCGCGCCCGCTCACACTCTCAGCGGCGGAGTAGGTCGTACCGAGATCGGCGCGTGGATCGGCTACCGAGCAGCGCCCGTTCGTGACGAAGCCCTGCGCATAGTTCATCTGGTCAAGCCTGCGGATAGCGCCACTCGCCACGATCGCCTTTACCGTGTATGGATTCTTCGCATACAACCCCCACTGCGGGAAATAACCCACCACCATGGGACGCGCAGGCTTCCTGTGATGGAACGGAAGACTCAGGCCATGCAACCATGTTCCCTGCAGCGACAGCATCGCCAAAGCAGTCAAGGACAGCAACCGGGGCAGAACGGCAGTCAATCTCATACCTAAAAGACGGTCAGGAGGGATGAGAGGTTGTCGGCAGATACCGACAAGACGCAGCGGAAGCGGTTTCTTTCAGGAAAACTCTCAGGCGAAACGATCCGGCACCGAATCATTCGGCAGAAATGGAGAATGCAGCGCCACCAGCGCGCACAGGACCGGGATAGGCAGCAACGAGTTCAACAGAAATGGCAGGCCGTCATAGAGAATGTGCGGTCCGAGCACGGACTCCAGAAAGACGGCGATGGGCACCAGGGCAAACGACACGGCAAGGCTTGCGAATGCCATCCAGCGCAATTGCGAGCGTGGGGGCGATATCGGATCACGGCTCAACAGCACCAGAAAGGCGCCAATCAGGAGGATCTGGTTGTAGATCAGCGTGAAATGCGTCGGCGTCAGGAAAGGGGCGAAAGCCAGAGCCAGGGCTGCCGCACGGATTGCCTCCCAGGAAGCGGCGGCCGCGCGCCGCGCCTTCCAGAACACAGCCAGTACCGGCACCGCAGCAGCGGCGGTCAGGGCTGTACCGGCAATCCTGCCGCACAGGTTCACCAACGGCAGATCGGCCTGGTTGTCTTCGCGATATCCGTGCAGCGACGCCAGCCAGTGCGGGAGCCAGCCGGGCACGAAGTGTTCGGTCAGGACGAACATCAGCAGCAGTGCCCCTGCGAACCCTCCGGCCAGCCGGATCGCACGGGCGTGCCAGGCCCAGAGCGTGTACCAGATCAGAATCGGCATCGCCGCCTGCGGCTTGATCGTCGCCAGCGCCAACAGGATTCCGCCTGCCACCTGCCTGCCACGGGCAATGCTCTCCACCGCGAGCAGCAGGAACGCGGCCACCAGCAACCCCGGTTGCTCCAGGCGGATAGCCCACCAAGTTGGCCAAGCCGCAAAAATCAGCAGAAGCAGCCACGCACGATACGAAGCATTCCTCGGGATAAGCCGCCGGATCCACATCCACACACCGACCGCGAAAGCCAGCACGGAAACGCCGGCAAAGAGGTGCCTCGCGTATTCCCATGGGAGGGCCACAAACGGCGCAAGGATCAGGATGATGGGAGCGGGATAGAGAAACGACTGCCAGCGGACTACCGCTTCTTCGCGGGTAAGCGGCCGGCCGATCGCATCAGGGTCCCAGCCCGCATACGCTGTCTGAATCTCGTGCCGTACGGCGGGAGAATAGGGATCGCGGCCTGCGAATGCCGCTCTTGCCCCAACCCAGCGCTGGATCAGGTCGGAGTTGTTCGGCCACATTCTCCGGTTGTAGATGTGCATGTGCCAGCCGGCCGAAGCCAGCAGCAGCAGGCACAGACACCAACGCAGCAAGGCAGCGTTCGGAGCCGCGAGCCGTCCCCGTTCTGTTGCCTCTGCGCCTGGTGTGGAAGCAGACATCGCGTGGGCCCGGTGATGCCTCGCCGAAAGATGCACTGAGGCCCTTATACATCGACACAGCAGGGCAAAATCCGAAACGATATCAGCCGCGATATCCCATATTTGCTACGGCGAGCAGCGTCTGAAAATGCGGCGGTTCGCTCTCGGCGTGAACGATCGCGGTGCTTGTGCCAGTAAAGCCGGCATCTTCAAGCATCGCCTCCAGTTCTGCCTCGCTGAATCCGAGCCATTCGTCCGCGTACAGCTCGCGTGCCTCCTCGAAGCGGTGTTTCACCAGATCGAGGATGGCGATGCGGCCACCCGGACGGAGAATCCGGGCCGCTTCGGCAACGGCACGCGCCGGATGCAGCGCATGATGCAGGGATTGCGAGAAAAATGCCAGGTCCACGGAGGCGCTTTCGATCGGCAGCTCCTCCATGTCTCCCTGGCGAAATTCGATGTTGGCGATGGCTTCGCGCCGAGCCTGCTCGCGTCCGACCTCGATCATCCGCGCCGAGCTGTCGACGGCGATCACCTGCTCGGCCCGCTGAGCGAGCAGCAGTGAAAACGCACCCTCCCCGGAGCCCAGGTCGGCGATCACCATGGGTGACATCAGCCTGAGGAGAGCCTCGGCCATCGCCTTCCAGCTCTTGCCCGGTACGTAATTGCGCCCGTAACGGCCCGCGACCTCATCGAAGAAGCTGCGCATGCGGTCCTGCCGCTTGCGGACCACGCGGCGCGCGGCATCGGCATCCAGCCGGGCCTCGGCGATCTGCCCGCGTGCTTCTCCCAGAAGGCCGCTCAGGACACCTGTCCGCACGTCGCTGCTGAGCCGATAGAGACTGTACTTGCCGGTGCGGCGATCCTCGACGAGGCCCGCCTGCCGAAGCTGCGCGAGGTGGGTCGATATCGTGCTCTGCGCCATCGCCAGCACATCCTGGAGCTCCGCAACGGACAGTTCCTCATTTTCCAGCAGCAGCAGGATACGCAGACGAGTGGGGTCTGCCGTGGCACGCAGGATTTTCACAAGTGTCGACATGGGCCTGTCTGCGATAATATCAACATATCTTGATGTAACGATACGAGGTGATCTGCATGGCAACCGCTACGCTTGAAACCAACGCGACCGACTTCGAGGTTGCGGACCTGTCCCTGGCCGACTGGGGCCGCAAGGAGATCTCCATCGCTGAGCATGAGATGCCCGGCCTGATGTCGATCCGCCGCAAGTATGCCGCCGAGAAGCCCCTGGCGGGCGTGCGCGTTACCGGATCGCTGCACATGACCATCCAGACGGCCGTACTGATCGAGACGCTGGTCGATCTCGGCGCCGAAGTCCGCTGGGCCTCATGCAACATTTTCTCCACGCAGGATCATGCGGCAGCGGCAATTGCCAAGGCCGGCGTACCGGTGTTTGCGTGGAAGGGCGAAACGCTCGAAGAGTACTGGGATTGCACCTATAAGGCGCTTTCGCACAAGGGTGGCCTCGGCCCGCAGCTCGTCGTCGACGACGGCGGCGATGTGACCCTGCTGATCCACAAGGGCTATGAGCTGGAAGAGGGCGATGGCTGGGTGAACACGCCGTCCTCGAACCACGAAGAGCAGGTGATCAAGGATCTGCTCAAGAAGGTTCACGCCGAGGACCCGCAGCACTGGCACAAGCTCGCCAAGGAATGGCGTGGCGTTTCGGAAGAGACCACGACCGGCGTTCACCGCCTCTACAAGATGAAGGAGCAGGGCACGCTGCTGGTTCCGGCTATCAACGTCAATGACTCGGTGACCAAGTCGAAGTTCGACAACCTCTACGGCTGCCGCGAATCGCTGGCGGACGGCATCAAGCGCGCGACCGATGTCATGGTTGCGGGCAAGGTCGCGGTCATCTGCGGCTACGGCGACGTGGGTAAGGGCTCGGCGCATTCGCTGCGCGGCATGGGCGCGCGCGTCATCGTCACCGAGATTGACCCCATTAACGCGCTGCAGGCAGCGATGGAAGGCTTTGAGGTCACGACTCTCGAAGACACCCTCGGCCGCGGCGATATCTACGTGACCTGCACCGGCAACCTGGACATCATCACCTTCGAGCACATGGCGAAGATGAAGGACCAGGCCATCGTCTGCAACATCGGTCACTTCGACAACGAGATCCAGATGGATCGCCTGAACGAAGCCAAGGATGTGAAGCGGCTGAACATCAAGCCGCAGGTGGACCAGTACACCTTCGCTGACGGCCACGCGATCTTCATCCTCGCCGAGGGCCGCTTGGTGAACCTGGGCTGCGCCACCGGCCATCCCAGCTTCGTGATGAGCAACAGCTTCGCCAACCAGACGCTGGCACAGATCGACCTGTGGAAGAACAAGGACACCTATCAGGCTGAGGTCTACGTCCTGCCGAAGAAGCTGGACGAAGAAGTGGCGCGGCTGCATCTCGAGAAGATCGGTGTGAAGTTGACGACGCTCTCCGCGAAGCAGGCCGAGTACCTGGGCGTGCCGGTCGAAGGCCCCTTCAAGCCGGACCACTACCGCTACTAGTTCTCCTGTTCAGGAAAGTAGAAAGGCCGCGAAGCGATGCTTCGCGGCCTTTCACCTTTGCAAAAACTCAGCGGTATTCCCGGCAGAAGCCCGGAGCATCGTCTTCGCCGAGCAGGTTGCAGCTGCGACGAATCTCGTCACGCATCATGGCGCAGCTGTTCTGTACATTGCAGGGAGGATGCGTGGCTGTCGACACCTTGAGGCAGCGGTCCACGAGCTTCTGCGCCGCGACCGCACCGATCGAGGCGGCACAGGTCTGCGTATCCACAGTCGAGGCCAGGGCCGGCGTGCTCTGCAGGTAGGGCTCCGGCGTGTTGTAAGAGGTCGCGACCTGGTGCAGCTCGGACCGGGATTTCTCCCACGCGAGCGTGGTCTTACTGTCGAGGTTCAGCTGGTAGACGAGCTGATCGAGCTGGGCTGCGGTCTGCACGACGGGGCCGACGTAGGCATCGGCCTTCTTCGAGCCCTTGAAGTGCTTGTACATATCGTCGACCTGGCTTTCGAACTGCTCCGCGAGGTAGCGCGCGTTCTTTTCCTGCCCGGTGTTGCGGATGGAGCTCTTGCGGATCGAGGCGTCGAAGGCCTCGCGAAAGTCCTTTGAGTCATCGTGCAGGTTCTTCATGATGTGCTCGATGTCCTTGTCCGTAAGCCTCTCCTGCGCATGCAGGGCAGGAGTCGGCAGCAGCGCTGGCAGCGCTACCGTGGCGCAGGCAAGGAACAAGAGCATACGGCGAAAGAACATCAATACGATTCTCCAGAAAATAATGTGCGGCCCTGAGCAGAGGGAGAACTGGCCCAGGAAATTAAGATGCCGGTCTCTACCGGCGTGTCTTCTCTTCCACTTCGTTCACGTAAATACTCATCGCAGGATAGGAGGGCCCGTACGCGTGGTCAAGAGGAACTCACCATGGAACGCACATCCCTATCCTGCGATGGAGACAGACGATTGTTCCAACCCTGTCCGGTAAAAAAAGACGCGCGGTACCGCTTAATACAACAGAACCGCCACCCGATAGCTGGTGAAGTTGCCCTGCTGCGGAGCCGGGGTACAGGCGCCTACAGCCGCTTTTGTAAATTGACCACTGTGCAGCTGCGCCGCAACCTGCGAAGGCAGCTGGCTGAGGTCCGATGTCTGAAAGCGCACGATGGCGCGAGGTGTGCTCCCGGTCGGCAGCGGTCCCTGCCCCAAGCAGGCCGTTTCCGCGATGTCGCGAGGCATGGAGGCGTCGAGATTCTGTGCCTTGAGCAGCGCGACAACCTTGTCCTCCACCTGCTGCACGTTCAAAACCTCAGCGGCATTGCTGAAATCCTCGGTCGCGAAGAGGTAGCCGTTTCTCGCGACAACGCCGATACCAATATGGTTCATCTGCGGATCGAGGATATTGGTGCGATGCGGCGTGGAGTTCATCCACTCCTTCTCGATCGCCCGCTCATCACCGCCCATGGCTGTGTTTTCGGCAATAGCCTGGAAATGAGCACCTGCCTGCGACGCACGATCGGTGACAGGAGGCTCGCCGGGATACTGGTGCGAGAGCGACTTCTCCTGCGCCATCCGCTCGGTGTGCGTCTGCGCGGCACGGGCCAGGGCGTCGTCCCAGACCAGCGGCTGCAACCCGTGCGCGGCACGGTCCTGGTTCGTGAGCTCGAGAATGCGATGCGGCTTGTCGATGGATCCGTCGCCTCCCTGCGTGGGATCATCCTGCGCGTGGGCATGTGGCGCAAAGAGCAGCAGACCAGCACATGCTGCAATGAAGATTGCCCGGTTCATACGCGTCCTCTCACCCTGTCGCATGCGCTGCGTCTCGACTTTCTTTTCATGCAGTGAATCCGTGTCCCTTGCTGAGATTCATGTTCGGGCCTGATCTATGGCCTGAACTCCGAAAATTTCCGTAGCCGTGTATCGGCTGGGGCTGCAGGATGTGGTGCAACCCGAAGCTGCGCCTCTCGTCCAACCAGTACCTTATCCTGAAGACCGGAGCAGACTGTTATCAAAAGCTGGAGATTATGGATCCGGGCAGCGCTTGGCTTGTGCCTGGCAGCGCTGGCCGTTGTTTTCACGATTCGCACCTGGCACTGGCCGCTGGTGGGCGACGCGCCTCTGATGCACTACGTCGTATTCCTGATGGACCACGGCATGGCGCCATACCGCGACATCGTGGACATCAACCTGCCTGGCACTTATGCGCTCGAAGGTGCGGTGATGCACCTCTTCGGAGGCGGATCCCTCGCGTGGCGGCTCTTCGATCTGGGGCTGTGCGGGATGATCGCAGCAGCCATGATCGTCATTGCCCTGCCCTACGATGCGCTGGCCGGCCTTTTCGCCGGAGTGCTTTTCCTGGTCCTGCATGGCCGCGACGGGCTCATCAATCTCGGCCAGCGGGACCTGGAAATCGCGGCGCTGCTGCTGCTGGCCTATGCGTGCCTCTTCCAGGCGATGCGTTCGGAGAAAGCCCGGATGGTGGGCTTTGTGCTCTTTGGCCTGCTCACCGGCTTTGCGGCAACCATCAAACCGACGCCGCTGGCACTCGGCGCAATCCTTCTCACCATGGCAGCCGTAACGCTGCATCGCCGCGGGCAAAGCTGGCTGCGATACGGGATCGCCGCACTGCTCGCACTGGTGCTGCCGTGGATCGCCGCGCTGGCGTGGCTTGGTCATTGGCATGCGCTGCACGATTTTTCGACGATCCTTTTTAAGCTGATCCCGGAACATGCAGGGCTGCGGCGGCAAAGCACCGGCTACCTGCTCAAGAATGCAATTTCCTCGGTAACGCTGCCGCTGGTGCTGCTCTGGCTGCCGGTTGCGATATGGCGCCGCTCCTGGCGCACCTGGGAGGGAGCCGCGCTGCTCGTAGGAATTCTCTTTGGCGCACTCTCTTTCTACGCGCAGGGCAAAGGCTATCCCTACCATCGCTACCCCATGGAGTCGCTGCTGCTGTTGCTGATCGGCATCGACTTTACGATGGCGCTGCGTGGACAGGCAGAAGGGCGCACGCGCATCTTCGTACTGCTGGGAGCCGTGGGGCTGGCTTTCGGCACACTCGTGACGACGCCAGTATCGCTGCATCACGTCATGAAATTCGACTGGCGCAACCAGGAGTTCGACACCATGCTGCGCGCGGACCTCGCACAGCTGGGCGGTGCGAAGCTCGATCATCAGGTGCAGTGCCTGGACATGGCGGCAGGCTGCCTGAACGCGCTCTACCGCATGGACCTGGTGCAGAGCACAGGCTTCCTCTACGACTGCTATCTGCTCTCCCCAGGTCAGAACGCGACGGGCGAAGCCTATCGGCGGCGCTTCTGGGACGAGATCCACGAGCACCCTCCGCAGGCCTTCGTCGTGACCAGTCATGAATGCGGTCTAGGTGAGATGACTTACCACTACAACGAGCTGCAGGACTGGCCACAGTTCGCGGACTATCTGGGCACTCACTATGCGCTTTACGCCGACCGTGTGCCGCCGCATCGGCTGTGGTGGGCGGGTGTAGGCACAAAGCCCTTTGGCTATCGCATCTATGTGCGCAAAGAGCAGGAGGCAGGACCGATCGCCGTGAATGCTCCGTAAGGAAAAACGCTTCGAAACGCAAAACGGCCTCCGCAGAGACATTCTCTCCGGAGGCCGTTTGTTCGATGCGCGTGCGTTACGGCTCGAGCTGGATCTGGAAATCGATGATCGCCTTCAGCTTGTCGTAAGGCAGCTGGCCATTCGCAACCTCGCCGACAGGAATGGGGCGGCCATCGAGATACACAGTAGGCGTCTCATCGATCTGCAGATCATGCGCGAGCGTAACCGAAGCCTGCACAGAAGCCTTGGCTTCCGCCGTATACGCGCAAGAGCCGATCTTCGCCGAGTCAAGGCCGGCCTTGGTCGCAGCGTCGCCCAGTGTGGCGTCAGAAGACTCGGGCGTGAGGCCGGTCTGATTCTCGAAGACCGCATCGGCGAACTTGTAGAACGCCGCATCGCCATTCTGCTTCGCCACGCACACGCTGTAGAGCGCGGCTTTCTCCGCCTCGCTGTGGATGGAGGTTAGCGGATAGTTCTCGTAGACGAAGTGCACCTGCGGGTAGTCCTGCACCAAGTGCTCCATGATCGGTTGGATCGCTTTGCAGTGCGGGCACTGGAAGTCGGCGAACTCCACGATCTCGTGCGTCTTCGTGTTGGCCCCACGGCTGGGGCCAGCGGCGCGTTCGGTCAGGATGCGGCGATTCTCGGCATAAGGATGCGCGCCGAAGGGCATAATGTCGTTCGTGATGAGGTGCTTGCCGTCGGGGGTAACAAAGAAGGAGAGCGTCGAAATCTCCTTCGGATTGCTCTTCTGCGCAACTTGCACGATCACCCGGCTGATACCCGGAGCCTGCGTCTTCTGGATGGCGTAGATGCTCCAGACGCGGTCCTTGTCGTAGCCCCAGGAGACATTCAGGAAGGCATTCACTTCCGCCTTGGTGGGCGACGTGGCGGTAAAATTGGCGGCAACTACCGGCGGAAACTGCGGCTCACCCGCAGCCTGGGGCTGCGCGTCCTGCGCAAAGGCAAAAGTAGCGGTGGAGAGCGTGGCGGCCAGAATCACAGCAGAAACCCGGCGGCTGGCCGAGCGAAAGGCAGAAGACATGAATTCCTCGTTTCCCGTGGGTGTTCTCAACTTGCTTATACCTGAACCTTGACGGCAATGGGGAAACGGCGGCCCATACCGAACGCCTTAGCGGTGACTTTGAGGACCGGCGCGGCCTGCTGGCGCTTGTACTCGCTGCGTTCGACCAGTTTGACAACACGGCGAACCAGCTCGAGATCGACATTCTGTGAAGCAGCAATGGCCTCGGTCGTTTCGTAACGCTCAACGTAGGCCTCGAGGATAGGATCGAGAACCTCGTAGGGCGGCAGCGAGTCGGTGTCTTTCTGATCGGGCCGCAGCTCGGCGGATGGTGGCTTCTCGAGGATCGCGTAGGGAATGATTTCGCCGTTGCGGTTGATCCAGCGACAGAGTTCGTAGACCTCGGTCTTCACCACATCGCCAATCACGGCAAGCGCGCCGACCATGTCGCCGTAGAGCGTGCAATAGCCGGTAGACATCTCGCTCTTATTGCCGGTGGTGAGCACGAGCGCATTGAACTTGTTCGAGAGAGCCATCAGCAGGTTGCCGCGGATACGCGACTGGATATTCTCTTCGGTGATGTCGGGCTTGAGGCCTTCGAACATCGGCGCAAGCGTCTGCTGAAAGCCGTCGAAGAGCTGCGAGATACCGAGCACCTCGTAGCGAATGCCGAGCTTCGCGGCAAGCTGGCGGCTGTCATCGATGGAACCCTGCGAGGAATACGGACTGGGCATGCCGATGGTGAGCACGTTCTCCGCGCCCAAGGCTTCCACGGCGATCGCCGCTACGAGCGCCGAGTCGATGCCGCCGCTGAGACCGATGATCGCCTTCGAGAAGCCGCACTTGCGGATGTAATCGCGTGTGCCAAGCACCAGCGCGTTGTAAATCGCCTCATGCTCGTTTTCGACAATAGGCGCAGCCTTCGCCTGCGGCACAGCGATATCCACGATGAGCAGGTCTTCTTCAAAGGATTTCGCCTGCGCGATCACTTCCCCGTCGGCTCCGATGACCAGGCTCGAGCCGTCGAAGACCAGGCTGTCATTTCCGCCGACCTGGTTCACCAGCAGCACGGGCGCATGATGGCGCTTCGCGATTGCGGCAAGCATCCTGCGGCGCGTCTCACGCTTTCCACACCAATAAGGTGAGGACGAGATGTTCAGGATGATGCGGCCGCCGGCGCGCATCAGCTCTTCAATGGGATCGACCCTGTAGAGCCGATTTTCCCAAAAACTCTTGTCGTTCCAGGCGTCTTCGCAGATAGTGAGTGCGATGTCCTGGCCATCGAAGCAGAAGAGCCGCTGCTTATCGGCGGGCGCGAAGTAACGCTGCTCGTCGAAGACGTCGTAGAAAGGAAGCAGCATCTTCGTCTGCACGAATTCAACGTGGCCGTTGCGCAGCAGGGCCGCGGAGTTCGAGACGTGCTTGCCGCTGCCATGCGGCGCGGGCGTGGGATAGCCAACGATTACGGCGATGCCGAGGCCAGCGGTCTTCGCTGCGATCTCCTCGACGACCTGCCCGGCGCGGGCGAGGAAGGCTGGCTTCTCGAGCAGATCGGCAGGCGGATAGCCGCAGACAGACAGCTCGGGAAAGAGCACCAGCTCGGCTCCGCCCTGGGCCGCGCGCGCGGCGAAGTCCAGGATTTTGCGGCTGTTGCCGTCGAAGTCGCCGACGGTGGGGTTGATCTGGGCGAGCGCGATCTTCACCCTTTTAGTGTAGCAACGGGACGAGCCCAACAGGCTCTAGTGCGCGACTGCGACCGGGCCGTCCTCGCCGACAATCAGCTCGCCGACGGAGCGGCGGCCGATGAGCAGAGACAGCAGCGCAACGATGGCGGTTCCGGCCATGATGCCGATGACGGCCTGTGCGCCGAGAAAACCGATGCTCATGGAGATGATCGCGCCGATACCCGTTTGTACTGAGCCGAACATCGCCGACGCACTGCCCGCATCGCGCGAAAAGGGTGCAAGCGCGATGGCCGCGCCGTTCGGATAGGTAAAGCCGATGCAGGTGAGGTAGAGGAAAAAGAGCGCCATCATGCCGCGCAGATCGAGCACATGAGCCAGCGCTCCGGCGAGAAACGCTGTGCCGAGGATCGTCTGTGCGCTGAGCGCCGCGAGAAAAATCTGCTGACTGTTGAACTTTTTCAGCAGGAAGACATTCAGATTATTGCCGCCGATAAAGCCCATCACCAGCACAGCGAAGGTGATGCCGAAACCCTTCGTGCCCATATGGAAGCCATCCATAAACACAATGGGCGAACCCGCGACAAAGGTGAAGAGCCCCGCGAAAGAAAACGAACCGGCCAGCGTATAGACGAGGAACTGCGGGGTGACGAAGATGTTCCAGAAATTGGCGAGGATCGGTGAAAGACGCAAAGAGACTGAGGTGTCCGGCTGGTGGCCCTCAGGCAACAGGAAGAATGTAACCACCAGGATGACAAATGCCATGGCCGCGAGGACGATGAAGATCCAGCGCCAGCCGAGACCGGACATGAGCGCGCTGCCGATGGTGGGCGCAAGCAGCGGTGATGCGCCGATCATGAGAAAGAGCAGCGAGAAGACGCGGGCGCTCTGCTCGACGGGGAAAAAGTCGCGCACCATGGCGATGGCGGCAACCTGCGCCGCGCATCCGCCGAGAGCTTCCAGCACGCGCAGTGCGATGAAGGCATGCAGGCTGGGCGCCATGGCGCAGCCGATCGAACAGACGACGTAGGCGATGAGCCCGAAGTAGAGCGGGCGCTTGCGTCCGAAGCGGTCAAGCAGCGGTCCATAGAAGAGCTGGCCGATGGCGAAGCCGACGAAGTAGCTCGAAAGCGAGAGAGAGATGTCGTGCGTCTCGGTGTGGAACTCGCGGGCAATGTGCGAGAACGCAGGAAGATACATATCGATCGCAAAGGGCGTGACCACGCAGAGCGCGCCGAGCAATACGAGAATCCACTTCGGGTGGCGTGCGGAATGAGGGGGTGGGGCAGACATCGGGGCGTGGAATCTCCGGAAAACTCTCGGTTGTGGTCAGGTCGGTACTCTGGTCAGTGCTTCGTTCAGCGGCAGGCTGAAAAGTGAGGATGACCGTTCGCAGCCCGCGAGATCCGGCACAATCCTGCTCCTCATGATAGCTGTTCGATTGGATGTGGATGGAGCGGCGACAGGCTCAGGAATTTGCCGCAGGCGCAGCGACTGCCCCGCAGAGCTGCGCCACAAGGGTCTGAGCCCTCTCCCGCGTTGCGACTTCGCTCGCGCAGGTAAGGGCTTCCTGGGCCAGAGGACACAGATGCTCCTTCTGTTCGGGCAGACGCCAGCCAACACCGGCCTGGAAGATCAGCAGCCGCGCCCGGAGATCGCCATAGGTCCTGGGAGCAGCCTGCCATAGCGGAGCGATCCACTGTCCGGCTTCTACAGCATCGGACCACGCCTCCGCCATGTGGTTCTGCGAGGCCCTCCACTGCGCGCGGCCGAACAGGGCTTCAATGAGCAACGGACCGTAAATAGCGAGATTGGCCTGGCGAGCCAGGACGCGCATGGCGGCAATTGCCGTCTCGTATTCTTCTGAAGCTTTTTCAGCCGGGGCGATGCGACTTTCCAGCGCTGCGAAGCGGCCCAGCGTATAGGCGACCTTGCCGATATCCACCGCGCCGTTACGGCTGCGCACCTCAGTGTACGCTCCCAGCGCCTTGCGATAACTCAGCTCGGCGTTGCTATCCTTGCCGACCTGCGCCTGATAATTGCCGAGACTCGTGTACATCTCGGCGATCAGAGGTAGCCAGCGCACAGGATCGCTCTTCCCCGCTTCCAGCAGAGGGTTGAGCGCCTGGAGATACAACTGGTTTACCTTCGCGGGGTCGGCACCAGTACCCGCGTAGAACTGGGCGAGATCTCCGTATGTCCCGCTCAGGTCGGCGAGATACCGATCCGGCTGCAGAATCGCAAGCCTGCTGTACTGCTCGATCGCTTCGAGATACGACTTCTCGGCGCTCGCGTTCTGCCCATTGCGGCTGTAGAGGATGCCGAGATTTGTCAGCAGCGCCGCGTGGTCTCCATCGGAGGCGGGCATGCCGGCAATCTGCTCATACGCCGTAATCGCGGTGGAGTCATCGTTCAGCGTGCGGGCGGCGTAGCCGTACTTGAATCCATGCTCGAAGGTGGGATCGATCTTCCAGGCGTCCCGATAGGTGTCGCGGGCTTTCGGCCAGTCGCGCTGCAATTCATAGATCATGCCGAGTTCGAAAAGGTCGCGAGCCAGTTCCTCCGGCTTTGCACTTCCCTGTCCGAGCTGGAGACGGCGTTTGTCGATGGCTTCGGTCTTCAGATGGATCGCGCCGGAGAAATCGCGAATGGAGAGCAGGCTGATCAGCGTGGCGCTTTGTGCCGTCTGCTGCGCGTTCGCAAAGGCGAGCAGCTGCGCCTGGAGGCGGGCATTTTCTGCCTCGAGACGCCTGTTCTCCTCAGCAACACGAAGCTGTGTCTCGACCAGGGTATGGAGATCGGAGCGGATTCCGAGGATATCCGCGCCCATCCTGTCGAGCTTGCCCCCGACTGCCTCCTGGAAGGCGAGCTGGCTGCTCTTCCAGGCCTGTTCGTAGTCGGGCGTCACGATGAGCGAACGAAAGTTTTCATCGAGCAGCGGCGGAAGCTGGGCCAGCAGGCTCGTCCGCAGCGCTGCGGGCAGCTCACGCAGCGTGAGTGAAATCGATACCTTGTTGCCTTCCCGAATGGCCGCGCCCTCGGCATCGATGCGGATCATCGTGCGGCAGAAGAGCTCATCGAGCCTGCGATACTGTTCGGGCTCTACGGCGTCGAGCGCAAGCGGCTGCGGAGCCGCTAGGCTCACCTCCCAGTTCCTGAACCATCCGGCAGACTCGGCATCCGTATTCTGCGACGCCAGCTGCTGCAGGCTCACGCGCAGCGTCTGCCGATACAGATCGTCGAGATGACGCGCAGGATCCTTGAGTTTATCGAGGAGCGAATCCTCGCCCAGACTCAAGATTTTGTCGGCTGCGCTGTCCCCGAACTTCTCGGCATAGGTTTCGACGAGCTTGCCGGCTGAGGCGCCGAGAGCACCTGCAAGCCAGCCGCCAATAGCGCCCCCGAGAGGTCCTGCGACGGCAGCGCCGAGGCCTGCCGCAGCGATCTGCACCGCGGGCGCCGCCCATTTCCTGGCATTCTCTGTGAGGGGTGACATCGCCGGGCAATGTAGCGCATGGAGCAGCAGCAAAGCCAGCGAAAAATCGCGGCGGATCTACCGGCTTACCGTGAGCTCAAACCTGGCCGCGAACGCGCTCCCACAGCAGCTGCGCCACCATGGTGTGGCGGCCGGCACGCAGGGGCCCGGTGCGCAGCGTGAGACGCTCGCCTTCAAACCTGTACTCGCGCACCTCGGGGCGTCCCACCCAGTGCGGAAAGAGGCTTGCCTCGACGTGGTGGATCACCCGTGGACCCTCCACCGTGAAGCGGCCGGTGTAAGCGATGTAGTTGCGGTTGCGGCGCGGGCGATCGGTGGTGGGATCGGGAGAGATGCGCTCGATGACGCCGCGCTTGCGCCGCGCGGGCCCGAGATTGCCACTCATGTAGCCTTCGGCCGAGTAGATGAGATAGCCGCGGAGGTCGGTGCCCCATGGCTTCTCGACGATTCCGTCGTCGTGGATGAAGGCGTAGTCGAGCAGCCGCCAGGTGCCGATAAAGTCTTTTGCAGTTGCGATCGTATCTGACATGAAAAAGCTAGACCCCTGGGAGCACCAGGGCATCGAGTTCGAGGAACTGGCGGAGGATTTCGTCGTCGGACGCTCTCATCTCCTCCATGGTTCCGAAGAAGTGGGCCTTGCCCTGGTGCAGGAAGAGCACGCGGTCGGCAAGGCGCTCGGCAAAGCGCATGTCGTGGGTAACGACGATGCTGGTGAGCCGGAGCTGATGCTTGAGTTTCTGAATCAAGTCGCCGAGCAGGCGGCCAATGAGCGGATCGACCATGGTCGTCGGCTCGTCGTAAAGAATGGCTTCGGGCTGCGCAGAAAGCGCACGGGCGATGGCAACGGAGCGCTTCATGCCGGTCGAGAGATCGGACGGCAGCAGGTCCGTCATACCGGACACGCCGACCATGTCGAGCAGACCGTTGACGATCTGCAGGATCTGATCCTCCGCCAGTTCGCGGCGCTCGCGCAGCGGGAAAGCGACATTCTCGCCAACGCTGAGCGAATCGAAGAGCGCGCCGTTCTGGAAGACCATCGTCACCTTGCGGCGGACAAGCTGCATCTGTTCTTCCGTGTAGCCGCAGATGTTTTCGCCCGCGACGACAATGCTGCCCGAGTCCGGCTTCAGGAAGCCCATGATCTGCTGCAGCGATACCGATTTGCCGACGCCGCTGCGGCCGAGGATGCAAAGCGTCTCGCCGGGATTCACAAAGAAGCTGACGTCATCCAGAACGGTAAGACTGCCGAAGGATTTGGAGACGTGGTCGAACGCAATATAGGGCGCAACTTCCGCACCGCCATTGGAACCGCTCCCATTCGAGCCCTCCTCCACGGAGACGCCCGGGGGCAGGATGGTCTCGATCTCGGGCAGGTCGCTCTGCGTTGTCCGGGATTCATCGGCCAGGTTCGACAAGGTTTGCTCCTCTCTTCAGATTACGGCAAAAGCTTCGCAATGGTAGATGCAAGCGGTGAATCCCGTGTCGGATTCGCTGTCCAAATGGACATTTGTAATCGTCATTTTGTGTCTGAAAGATTTATTTCGCGATCAATCGGGCAAATTTCTGCAACAGACGGGGGAGCTGGTGAGTCTTACACTCCGAACACTCTTGTCATGATGAGGAGCAATACCCACGACGATGCGCGTACCCCTGTTCGTTTCAACTTTCATGTTTTGCGCGTCTGTGGTGTGCGCTTCTGCGCAGCAGGTTGCAAGCCCTGAGCCGCAGGGCAGCACGCTGGTCGGCACCGTTGCCGATCTGCGCGGCGACGTCATTCCCGAAGCCGCGGTTTCCATCGATGCCGGAGATGAGCACTACAAGGTGACCGCGAGTGACACCGGCTTCTTTTCCAGGGCCGGACTGCATGCGGGTGTGGCCTATCACGTGACAGTGGACGCGCCCGGCTTTAAAGAATGGACATCGCAGGAGATCACGCTGACGCCGGGCCAGTATTTCGAAGTCTCCGGCATTCGCCTGTATATCGCCGAAGCAGTGACAACGGTGAAGGCATCGCTTGACACCACGGCCATTGCGGAGCAGCAGGTGAAGATCGAAGAGCAGCAGAAGGTGCTGGGCTTCGTGCCGAATTTCTACACCACCTACGAGAAGAACCCCGCACCGCTGACCACCAAGCTGAAGTTCCAGCTGGCGCTGCACACCGAGTACAACCCGGTTACTTTTCTCGGCGTAGGCTTCATCTCTGCGGTAGACCAGGCGGGCGACTCCTCTCCGCACTATCAGCAGGGCTGGCTCGGTTACGGGCAGCGTTTCGGCGCGAATTACGCCAACGGATTTACCGACATTCTCTTTGGCGGCGCGGTGCTGCCGTCACTGCTGCATCAGGATCCGCGCTACTACTACCAGGGCGAGGGTTCCACCAAATCGAGGCTGGTGCATTCCCTTACAAGCGCCTTCATCTGCCATGGGGATAACGGCAAGCTGGAGGTGAACTACTCCAGCATGGGCGGCTTCCTCATCTCCGGCGCGCTGGCTGAGACTTACTATCCGGAGCGGGATCGTGGCGCAGGCCTGGTCGCCAGCACCTTCGGTGTGAACCTCGCGGCCAACATGGCCAACGGCGTCATCCAGGAATTCATTCTGAAGAGGCTGACGCCTTCCGCCAAGAATCACAACTAAGCGCATTCCACACACTCACAAGAAAGGGCAGGCTCTCTGCGCAGAGCCTGCCCTTTCTGTATGCGCCGTTGTTATGCCGTGCCCTCGCGGGCTCCCTTCCACAGATCGATGCCGGAGTCCTTCGCGTGGCGGTCGATCTCTTTCAGCTCCGCGTCGGTGAACTTCAGCTTCTTCAGTGCGTCGAGCGAGTTGTCGAGCTGCTCGACATTGCGCGCGCCGATGAGTGCCGAAGTCACGCGCGGATCGCGCAGCGTCCAGGCAATGGCCATCTGTGCGAGCGTCTGGCCGCGCTTCTTCGCAATGTTGCTCAGGGCGCGGATGCGCTTGAGGTTCTCGGCGTTCAGAAATTCCTTCTGGAAAGAGCCGGCCGCTGAGGCGCGGGAGTTCTGCGGCACTCCCTTGAGGTACTTGTCCGTGAGCAGGCCCTGCGCAAGCGGCGAGAAGGCAATGCAGCCCACGCCGAGTTCATCCAGCGTCGAGAGCAGACCGTCTTCGATCCAGCGATTGAGCAGCGAGTACGAAGGCTGGTGAATCAGCAGCGGCACGCCTTCGCTCTTCAGGATCGCTGCAGCCTCGCGCGTGGCCTCGGGACTGTACGAAGAGATGCCCACGTAAAGAGCCTTGCCCTGGCGAACAGCGGTAGCGAGCGCGCCCATCGTCTCTTCGAGCGGAGTCTCAGGGCTGGGCCGGTGCGAGTAAAAGATATCGACGTAATCGAGGCCCATGCGCTTCAGGCTGTCGTCGAGCGAGGCGCGAAGATACTTGCGCGAGCCGCCGATGCCGTAAGGACCGGGCCACATATCCCAGCCCGCCTTGGTCGAGATCACCAGCTCATTGCGATAGGGCTTGAAGTCCTTGCGCAGGATCTCGCCGAAGTTCTCTTCCGCCGATCCGTACGGCGGCCCGTAGTTATTGGCGAGATCGAAGTGTGTGACGCCGCGATCGAAGGCGCGGCGGAGCACCGCGCGGCCGGTCTCGAATACATCCGCTCCACCGAAGTTCTGCCAGAGGCCGAGCGAGACTGGCGGCAGAACGAGGCCGGAGTGTCCACAGCGGCGAAAGGTAGCCGCATCATAGCGTTTCGAATTCGGTTCGTAGCTCATGGCGATTTCCCGTCTTTTGATTCCCTGTCATGTGTAGCCGCTTAGTTTGCCGCGCCCAGGCGCTCGAAGAAGACGATGATCGACTCGATGCCGCGATGGTAGTTCGCGATATGGAACTTCTCATTCGGAGCGTGGAGATTGTCGTCTGGAAGCCCAAAGCCCATCATCACCGTGGGAATCTTCAGATGGCGCTCGAAGTCGCCGACGATCGGAATCGATCCGCCGCCGCGCACAAAGACGGTGTCCTTGTTCCAGACCTCGTGCATCGCCTCGCGGGCCGCATCGATGTAGGGATTGTCGGTTCCGATGACGATGGGGTCGCCGGAGTGAATCAGACGCACGTCGAGCTCGATGCCCTTCGGCTTCAGCGATTCGACATAGGCCTTGTACTGCGCGAAGGACTGCTGCGGGGTCTGGTCGGGGACGAGACGCATGGAGACCTTCGCCACGGCCTTTGCCGGGATTACGGTCTTCGCACCGGCGCCGGTAAATCCGCCGGGCATGCCGTGGACGTCGAGCGTGGGCCGAGCCCAGGTGCGCTCGAGCACCGAGAAGCCGGACTCGCCGGTAAGCTGCGAGGAACCAATTTCGTGCTCGCGATACGCCTCTTCGTCAAAAGGCAGCGAGGCCCAGGCCTTGAGCTCATCCGCGCTCGGAGCCTTCACGTCGTCATAGAAGCCGGGAATCAGGACACGGCCGGCTGAATCCTTGAGCTGAGCGATGATCTGCGCAAGGGCGACAAACGGATTCGGCGCCGCGCCGCCGTACATGCCGGAATGCAGGTCGGTCCTCGCGCCGCGAGCCTCAATCTCGGTGTAGATCATGCCGCGCAGGCCGACACACAGTGTGGGCAGCTCGGGAGCGAACATCTCGGTATCCGAGACGAGCGCAAAGTCTGCCTTGAGGCGCTCGCCGTGCTCCCGCACGAAGGCCGCGATGCCCTCACCGCCAACCTCTTCTTCGCCTTCAAGAATGACGCGCACATTGAGCGGCAGTTTGCCGTCGTTCGCCGCGAAGAGCGATTCGAGCGCCTTCACGTGCATCATCATCTGGCCTTTGTCGTCGACCGCGCCGCGGGCGTAAAGATTGCCGTTGCGCTCGGTGGGCTCGAAGGGCGGCGTAGTCCACTCATCGAGTGGATCGGGCGGCTGCACGTCATAGTGCCCGTAGCAGAGAACCGTGGGTTTGTTTTCTGCATGGAGCCAGTCGGCGTAGACGAGCGGATGGCCGGAGGTCGGGATGATCTCGACGTTCTCCATGCCGATGCGTTTCAGCTCGGCGGCCAGCCAGTTTGCAGCCGCGGCCACGTCCTTCGCATGCTCGGAGAGCGTGGAAATCGAAGGGATACGCAGCAGCGTCTTGAGCTCTTCGAGAAAGCGGGACTGATTTTCGCGGGCAAAGGCAAGGGCGTTGGAAGACATCTACAAAAAACTCCTGCGAAGTAGGAATCGACAGTCGAGTATAGCTGTCCGCTCTCGTCGAGCGGAGCTAGTAGCGGGGCACGTCGGGATCGATTTGCGCGGACCAGGCGTCGATGCCGCCGCGGAGCGACTGCACGTTTTCGTAGTCCTGCTGCCGTAGCCAGAGCGCCACATTGAGCGAGCGAACGCCGTGGTGGCAGACGGTGACGATGTGAGCGTCGGGATCGAGCTCCTGGATGCGGGAGCGGATCTCGCCCATGGGCATCAGGATGCTGCCTTCGATGCTGGCGGCGGCGAACTCCCATGGCTCGCGCACGTCGAGCAGGACGAAATTGGACGGAGGGTTCGCGGTGGCTGCGGACGCCGACTTGTCGGCAAGAATTTGTTGCAGATCGGTAGGGGAAATCTCGAATTCCATCGCTTCCCTAAGGATACATCCCCGAGCGCCCCGCGGATCAGCCCGCACCCGCGTCCCAGGCGCGCGGAAGCGGCGTCAACGTGATAAAAGAGAGAGTGCCTCCGCAGTACTTTATGGTTAACCAAGAGAAAGTTCTGATCGTCGAAGATGAACCGCATGCGCTGATGGGCCTTGCGGAGCTGGTGTCCGGCTGGGGCTACCGCACGGATACGGCTCGTGATGGCCTCGAGGCGCTGGAGCGCATCCAGGCCTGGCAGCCCGGCATCGTGGTCACCGACCTCAAGATGCCGCGCATGGATGGGCTGGAACTGCTCTCCCGTCTGCACGATCTCAAGGAGCAGCAGGCCGTCATCGTGCTCACGGCGCAGGGCTCCATCGAGCTGGCTGTCGACGCCATGAAGATGGGTGCCTATGACTTTCTTCAGAAGCCGGTCGATCCGACGCGGCTACGGACGATCCTCCAGAATGCGACGCGGCAGCGAGAGACCGAGCGCGAGCTAGAAGTCACGCGGCGGAAGCTGCGCGACACCGGCGTGCTGGGTCCGCTGGTCGGCTCCTCGAAGAAGATGCAGGAGGTCTTCGCGCTGATCGAGCGCGTGGCCCCTTCGAATGTTTCGGTGCTCATCACCGGCGAAAGCGGCACCGGCAAGGAGCTGGTGGCGCGGACCCTCCACGAACTGAGCCCGCGCAAGCCGAAGCCGTTTGTAGCGGTTAACTGTGCGGCCATTCCTGAAACGCTGATCGAAAGCGAGATCTTCGGCCACGAAAAGGGCGCGTTTACCGGCGCGCTGGAGCGCCGTGCAGGCTGCTTCGAGCTGGCCGAGGAAGGCACGCTGCTGCTGGATGAGATTGGTGAAATGCCGATCGGCACGCAGGCCAAGCTGCTGCGTGTGCTGGAAGAGCGCAAGCTGCGCCGGCTGGGCAGCAAGGTGGAAGCTCCGGTCGATGTCCGGGTGCTGGCGGCGACGAACAAGGTACCGGAGACGGCGGTTGCCGACGGCCACCTGCGCGGCGACCTCTTCTATCGCCTCAATGTGTTCAACATCCACATGCCGCCGCTGCGCGAGCACAAGGAAGATATTCCATCGATCGTGGACGCGATGCTCGAGGACATGGGCCGCAAGCACGACCGGCGGGTGAGCGGCGTGGATGACGAAATGCTTTCGCGGCTGATGGCCTACGACTGGCCAGGCAATGTCCGCGAGCTTCGCAACACCATCGAGCGCGCCGTTGTGCTTTCGCTGGGAGACCAGATCGAAGCGCGGCACCTGCCTCCAGGCTTCGGCATGCGGACGGTACGGTCGACTACGGGCAGCGAGATCGACGAAGATGCGATCCAGCTGCGAGTGGGCGCGACGGTCGATGAAGCGGAGCAGTTGCTGATCCTGAAGACCCTGGAGTCGACCGGAAACAACAAGACGCGCGCCGCCGAAAAGCTGGGAATCAGCCTGAAGACCCTCCACAACAAGCTGAAAGAATACGGAAACGCCGCCTCCGAGCAGGAACAGCAGCACTGACGCCTGGCCGCCCGGGACGCCTCTGTGCTGCCGGAGCAGGCATGGAGACGTTTCGGGCTTACACTGGGCATGGCTACGTGGCATAGTGGTCACTCGGACTGCCCCGCATGCGACTGAAAACAAAACTCGCGGCCGCGATCACCGTATTGGTGTTCCTGATCGCCACGGTCCTGTCGTGGCTCTACATGGCGCAGCTGCTGCAGCAGCATATCGATCAGTCGTATTCGTCCACGGACGTCATCGCCCACCAGCTGCAGTTTGCCGTCCGCGAGGCGCTGGAGAACGGGCTGCGGCATCAGCAGTTCGATCCGAACGACCCCGCGGAATTGCGGCAGGCGGTGGCGCAGTCGCTGCGCGAAGACGCGGGCCTGAACTCCTTCATCAGCTCGGTGATCAATTACTCCCCGACGGTGCTGGACATCTCGATTGCGGACCGCAACGGCTATGGGCTGGTGACTGCGCCCGATCCCGCACTCGAGGATCACCTGCTGCCGAACCGGCAGGAATATGCGACGCTGCTGCAGAAGTCCCCGATCCGAGCCGGACAAATTGTTTTTGGCAAACCACGCGCCTACAACCTGACCCTGGGGCTCGAGCGCGATAATCAGCCGTTCCTCACTGTACGGGTGGGCATCCGCACCTCATTCCTTCGCAATGCCTTCCGCCCGTGGCTGATCGAGTCGCTCACCTACATTGGGCTGGCAATCCTCGCGGCCCTGATCGCAGCGGCCTTTCTTACGAACGTGGCCCTGGCTCCGCTGGAAGAGATCAGCGCGCGGCTCGATATCCTTTCTCAGGCCGAGCTGGAACCAGCCGGCGAGCTCGCGCCAGCCTCGCGCGACACCGTCACCCAGGTCTCGCACAAGATTGAGCGGCTGGGACGGCGCATGCGCAATGTCGAGGAGGTCTTCTCGGCGCTCAAGGAAAACCTCGACCAGATTCTTTCCAACCTGCAGGACGGCATGATGCTGTTCACCCGCGACGCGCGGGCCGTGCTGGTCTCGCGCTCGGTGGAGCGCTTTCTTTCGGTACGGCGGGACGACATCCTGGGCGCCGAGGTGCATGACATCTTCGACCGCTATTCGGTGCTGGGGCGGACGGTACGCCAGGCCTTCGATGCCGGAATCGCCATTGTGCAGGAAGAGGTTGTGACAGAGACGGGCCGGCGCGTGGAGATCTCCCTGGACTTCATCCACGACGATCGCGCGGAAGAGTCCGGAACATCGCTGGGCGCGCTGCTGGTGCTGCACGATCTCGAGTCTGTCCGGGAAATTGAGAATGAGCTGGAGCTTTCGCGCAGAATGGCGGCGATCGGCAGGCTGACCGCGGGTGTCGGCCACGAGGTCAAGAATCCGATCAACGCGATCGTCGTGCACCTGGAGCTGCTGCGCAGCAAGCTCGACGCGGAGGCCCCGGGCTTGCGTCACCTGGACATTATCCAGAGCGAAATCCGGCGGCTCGATCGCGTGGTGCAGACGCTTGTGGACTTCTCCCGACCGGTGGAGCTGCAACTCAAGGACCAGGATTTGCGTCAGATTGTCGCCAGTGTTCTCACCCTGGCCGCCGCTGAGCTCAAGACACGCAATATTCTGCTGGTCAGCGACCTGCCGGCACGGCCGGTGATGGTCAAGATCGACAGCGATCTCTTCAAGCAGGCGCTGCTGAACGTGGTGATCAACGGAGCCCAGGCCATGAACCGGGGCGGTACGCTCACGGTGCGGCTCGGCGAGGACGGACGCATGGCACGTCTGCGCGTACAGGATCAGGGCGAGGGCATTCCGGACGACATCCGGCCGCACATCTTCGACCTCTACTTCACCACGAAGCGCGAGGGCAGCGGCATCGGTCTCTCGATGACCTATCGCATTCTCCAGCTCCATAATGGGCAGATTGACGTAGAATCTTTACCAGGCGCGGGCACGACGTTTGTTTTTAGTCTCCCAGTCGCCAACCTCCCCGAAAACAAGCTGCGCAGTTTTCTTGAACCAAATTCATCTGCCTTAAAGGGACCAAGAGAATGACGTCCGCACGTAAGCTGGCGGTTCTGTTGGCGATCACTGTTGTGACGAGCGGCTGCAATCACAGAAAAGCCGCCATCATTCCAGCTGCGGCCACGGCCCCACCACCCCCGACGCGCTCCATCGACCAGAGCGCAGTACCATTGCCAGCGGTTCCCCCGCCGGAGACGCCGAATGTCGTAGCGGGCAGCGATGCCGATGACAAGCCGGCGCAGAAACCCAAACGCTCCGTTCGCCGTCGCAAGCCGACACAGAGCACGACAGAGAACGCGAACAAGGATCAGGCCACGACCACACAGCAGGCAGCAGCCACAGAACCTGCCGAAAACTCACCGATCGGACAGATCACAACCAGCGGGGAACGCGGCGCAACTCCGTCTGAGCAGCAGATTCGCGACTCCATTTCCGGTACGGAAAAGGGACTCAGCGACCTGAAACGGCCGCTCTCCGCCACGGAAAAGGAAACCGTGGTTCAGATTCGCGCGTTTCTGCAAAAGGCGCGCCAGGCGCTGCAGCAGAACGATCTGGAGGGCGCACAGACGCTGTCCACCAAGGCCAAGGTCCTGCTGAGCGAGCTGACCAAGAGCTAGCTCATCAGAAATACCACTCCCACCGCCCGCTGCTCCTGCCCGGACAGCGGGTTTCGTTTTGGGAAAGCGATCCGGCTTCGAATATCCCGAAAAGGCGGAACCGGACATCCGGCGGCTGCGTATCCGGCAGAAGAACTGCTGCGAACCATCTTCGGGAGCTGCCCATGTTCACACACGATCTTCGCCTGGCTGCACGACAGTTACTCCGGGCTCCCGGCTTTTCGCTGGCCGTGATTCTCACCCTTACGCTGGGCATCGGCGTGAACACCGCGGTTTTCACGCTCGTCGACGGCTTCCTGCTGCGCGGGCTTCCCTATCCTGAGCCGGAACGGCTGGCCATGCTGAACCTGCACCGAGAGTCTCCGCAAACAGCGGCGCATGCGGCGACGTCCTACGAGCAGGAAGATTTCACCAGCGCGGACTGGGGAATGCTCACGGATGCGGGTGCGCCGGTGGAGCTCGCTGCGCGCGGCGGCACCGGAGGCGTGAATCTGAAGGCCAGCGCTGCGGCGGGCGGCGCAGTACGCTACGCGCAGGACAGCCGCGTCTCAGCCGATTACTTTAAGGTCCTCGGCATTCCGATGGAGCTTGGCCGTGGATTTACGGCAGAAGAAGACATGCCGCACGGACCGGCGGTAGCTGTTGTGAGCTATTCCCTGTGGCAATCGGCCTTTCATGGCGATCCCTCCATCGTAGGCAAGACCATCGATCTCAAAGGCGAGGCACACACCGTGGTAGGCGTGCTGCCCGCGGCAGCACGGCTCGCGGGTGATCCGGATCTGTTTACGCCGCTGCATCCCTCCGATGCGAGCGGCGAGTGTGGCGGAACGAATTGCGAGATACTCGCTCGGCTGAAGCCGGGAGCGACGTGGGCACAGGCCGACGCGCAGCTAGGACGGCTGCACCTGCAGCGCATGGCGGAACTTGAGAGCCGGTATCACGCGCATGCATGGGTCTACACCGTACCGTTGAGCAGGGCGCTGGCCGGTGACATGAGCGGCGAGGTCCGCACGCTGATGCTGGCAGTGAGCTTTATCCTGCTGATCGCCTGCGGCAACCTTGCCGGGCTCACGCTGGTGCGCGTCTCCCGTCGAACGCAGGAGATCGCGACGCGGCTGGCACTCGGCGCGGTGCTCGGAGACATCCTGCGGCAGTTATGGACGGAGACGATCGTGCTGGCGCTGACTGGCGCGGCGACAGGCCTGGCGCTTGCCTTCGGCATCGTGAGCGGGTTGAACACCTTCCTTCCTCCGGAGATGCTGCCGCTGGGCGGCCTGCATCTCGATCTGCGGGTTCTGGGTTTTGCGCTGGGAGCGGCCGTGATCTCGAGCCTGCTCTTCGGCGCGCTTCCTGCGCTGCTGGCGCGGCGGGTAGACCTCCGGACATCGTTATCCTCGGGCAGCCGGAGCGTCTCGGCCGGTTCGGGACGGCTGCGGCAGTGGCTGATCGGCGCGGAAGTCGCGCTCACGGTGGTCCTGCTGGCCGCAGCCGGCCTGCTGGTGCGCACGCTGATTCACCTGGAGACGCTGCCTCCGGGCTTCGACGCGCACAACGTGACGACCGCGACGGTCTCGCTCGACGATGCGCGCTACCACGATTCGATGGCCTTCCAGGCGCTGCTGACACGCAGCCTCGATGCCATGCGAAAGATTCCGGGCGTAGAGGGCGCGGCGGTAGGACTGAGCGTGCCATATCAGCCCTTCGTGAACGACGATGTGAAGTTTCTGGAAGGGACCCAGGCCGGCACCGATCAGGCGGTCAGCCTGAGCTACGTGACGCCGGGATACTTCCAGACGCTGCGGATTCCGCTGCTCGCCGGACGCGACATTCAGGATTCGGATACCTCGACCTCGATGCGGGTAGCCGTGGTAAATGCCAGCTTCGGCGAGATGTATTTCCACACGCCGAATGTGGTCGGACGGCATTTTGAAACCGGCCATTCGACCATCACCATCGTGGGCGTGGTGGGCGATGTGCAGAACCAGTCCCATGCTGTGGCGCAGTCCGAGCCTCTTGGGACTGAGCCGATCTGGTATCTGCCCGCGACACAGGTCGGACCGGAATTTCTCAGCCTCATCCATGCCTGGTTCCAGCCTTCGTGGATTGTCAGGACCGGCCGGGCTGATGCAGGTTTGCCACAGGCCATGCAGGCTGCGCTGACCTCCGCCGACCCGACACTTCCCTTCTCGAGCTTCTCGTCGATGGACGATATTCTGGCGACGCAGCTTGCCATGCAACGCATCCAGGTACTGCTGCTGACCACGCTGGGCGCCCTCGCGCTGGTGCTCTCGACCATCGGCATCGGATCGCTGGTTTCGAGCCTGGTGGTGCAGAGGCGCCGCGAGATCGGCATCCGCATGGCGCTGGGATCGACGCTCGGGCAGGCGATGGTGCAGGTGAGCTCGGCGGGGATGCTGGCTGCGGGCGCAGGCATGGCGGTGGGCATCCTCGCCTCTTTCGGAGCGCTGCGCGTGCTGGCGAGCTATCTCTATGGCGTAAAGCCCTGGGATCCGGTAACGATGGCCGCGGTCATCGCTTTGCTGGCGCTTGCAGCAGCAGCGGCCAGCCTGACACCCGCGCTGCGCATCGGCCAGATCGATCCGGCTGAGACGCTGCGGGCAGAGTAAGCTCTATTTAACCCATTCCCGGAGACCCGCTCCTGAAGACCGCACGCTTCGTTCTGCTGCTTGTTCCCCTGCTCTGGCTGACGCATGCGATCGGCTATCTCGCGCACGAGTACGCGCACTCCTTCACCGCGTGGGCCTTCGGCGCAAAGGCCAATCCCCTGGCGCTGCACTACGGGCATGCCACGGTATCGAACCTGCTACTGCAGGGCGATATCGATGAGAACGTGGACTACGATCCGATCTTTGCAGCAGGCAAAGGCTGGCTGGCAGCGCTCATCGCCATCGCTGGGGTGCTCTTCGGCAATGGCGGACTGTACCTCGTTACGAGGCTGGGGCTGCGGCGGGCTGAGGCGCGAAATCAATCCATCGCAGGGCTTTTCTGGCTGCTGCTCTGCCTAATGTGCGTGGGGAACTTCATCTCCTACGTGCCGAACCGCACCTTTGCCACGCATGCCGACATGGCGACAGCGGAGCGCGGGCTAAACTGCTCGCCCCGGTGGATCGCCATCGTGCTGGGCGCGCCGTTCCTGGTCGCCAGCGGGCATTACTTCGCGCGGATTTTGCCGCGGGCGGCAGTGGCATTCGGACAGAGGATACTCGCTGCGCCTGTCGTGCTGGCGATCGTAGCGGTGCTGGTCTTCACGCAGTTCTATGGCCGGTCCGGACTCACCGGCTATGGAGCAACCTCGCACCACATCTCTGCCTTCTGGACGTATGGAGTGCCGTTGCCACTACTGTGCTTTGCCCTTTGGCGGGTGAAGAGCGAGCTTAGCGCTCGCCCCATTTGAGCTTGGCGCGAAGCACGTCAAAGAATCCGGCAGACCCCAGGCGAACCAGCTTCACGTTGTACTGCGAGCGGCTGCAATGGAGCTCATCGCCCACTTTGAGCAGCACTGCTTCCTGGCCATCGACGGTGAGATACGTCTGGTCGGGAATGCCTACAATCTGCAGGGTGAGACGCGCATCGCCGGGAACGACCATGGGGCGGATAGTCAGCAGGTGCGGACAGATCGGGGTGACGATCATCGCATCCACATTCGGCATCAGGATGGGGCCGTTCGCGGCAAGCGAGTAAGCCGTGGAGCCCGTTGGGGTCGAGACGATGACACCATCGGCACGGAAGGCGGCAGCCAGCTCGGAGTTGAAGGTGACGCGGAAGTCGCCCATGCGGGCGATGGTGCCCTTGGCGACGACAACGTCGTTGAGCGCCTCATGCTGCGCGTAAAGCTTGCCGTCACGCCAGAGCTCGCTGTGGAGCATCCAGCGGGTATCCGTCGTAAAGCACTTCGTGCACCAACCCTCGAGCGTGCTGTAAAGGTCGGCGAGCCGGACCTCGGTGAGGAAGCCGAGCGAGCCGAGGTTCACGCTGAGGATCGGGGTGCCCGTCTTGGCGAAGACGCGGGCCGCCGAAAGAAGAGTGCCGTCGCCGCCCAGGACGATCACCAGCTGCGGATCTTCCTCCGGCAGCAGGTGACGGGGGACGATCCGCGCCGACTGGGTGTAGTTGCCGCTCACGGGATCGAGAACGGGGTCATACTGGCGGGCCCGCAGCCAGAGCACCAGCTCAGGGAGCAGGGTCTGCAGCTCGGGCTTCTGCGGTTTCGAGATGATGGCAACGACGGACATGCCTCTCCAGTGTAACGAACGCAGGGGCCCGGTCTCTTATGCTTATTTCACTGGCGGAACAGGATTTCCCGCACCGAGCCCAATCGCGTGCAGAAGGAACTCTCGGTTTCCCTCCGCGCCATGGATCGGCGAATCGATCACCTCGATTTGCCGGCCGCCCAGTTCCTCGACGCAGTTCCGGACGCGATCGATGGCAAGCTGGTGCGCAGCGGGATCGCGCACGATACCGCCCTTGCCGACATGCTCGCGGCCGGATTCGAACTGCGGCTTGACGAGAATCACCGCCTCCAGTCCCACACCACCCGGGCGAACCGCCGCAGCCACCACAGCGGGAAGCACCAGCGTCGCGGAGATGAACGACACGTCCATCGAGAGGAAACCGATGCCTTCAGGCAGTTCCCCGGGAGTCAGTTTGCGGGCGTTGGTGCGCTCCATCAGGGAGACGCGCGGGTCGGAACGAAATTTTTCCGCGATCTGACCATAGCCCGTGTCCACGGCCAGGACGCGCGATGCTCCGTGCTGCAGCATGCAGTCGGTAAAGCCACCGGTGGAGGCTCCGATGTCGAGGCCGAAGCGGCCGTTGAGATCGATGCCCCAATGCGCAATGGCGCCCTCGAGCTTGAGACCGCCGCGGCTCACGTAGCGGAGATCGTCTCCGAGCAGGCGCAGCGCGGCATCAGCCGCGACCGAGGTTCCGGGCTTCTCTACCTTCTGTTCATCCACCAGTACGCGGCCCGCCAGAATGAGCGCCTGCGCGCGCTCCCGGGTCGGCGTTAAACCGCGCTCCACAAGCAACTTATCCAGCCTTGACTTCATCGTATGATCGCTGCCTACCTCTTTCCATTCTGGTTGATTCGGGCGTGGGCTGCAAAGAAGGCGGCTCCCCGACCGATCCCGGACGAGGGGCTCGTAACCGATCAAGCGAAACGGTACGAAAGCGGTCGATGCCTGAAAATCCGGAAAAATCGATAAACAACTCTCCTGCTCCCCAACACGGGATAGGTTTTGGCTGGCTGGGCTGGGTGACGGCAGTGGTGGCCGTGGGCGTAGCGGCATGGCTCGGCAATCACAATGTGCAGCTGCAGCAGACGCTCATCGCCGATCGCGCGGACCTCAACCGGCTCACGGCGCAGGCGGATCACGCACAACTGCTGACCGACGCGCTGACCTCACCCGGCGCCAGGCACGTCACGCTGTCCGAGATGCGGCAAACGACGCAGCCCACCGGCCATGCGACGTATCTCACTGCCAAGGGCGCGCTGGTGTTCATGGCCAATAATCTGCATCCTCTGAAAGCCGATAAGACCTACGAACTCTGGCTGATTCCCGAAGGTGGCAAGCCTCCGTTGGCGGCAGGGCTCTTCCGTCCGGATGCGGCGGGCAATGCTTCGGTGATTTTGCCGAACGTAACTTCAGGAATCGAAGCCAAGGGCTTCAGCGTCACAATAGAGGATGCGCAGGGCTCCGCGACGCCGACACTGCCGATCGTGATGTCCGGCTACTGACTCTGTAATTCCGGCTCACTCATACGGTGAGCCGCCTCAATAAGCGCCGGTGACGGCGCGATATTTCTTTTGGGAGCAACATGGCCAAGTCGAATTCGCATTTTCCGCACCCCATTACGCTGGCCGTCGACATCGGCGGCACCGGCATGAAAGTCATGCTTCTCGATGCGCGCGGGAACCCGCTCTCCGAGCGGCTGCGCATCCCGACCCCCGAGCCGGCGACTCCGAAGAAGATGCTGGCCGGGCTCGAAAAGCTGAAGAAGCAGCTCACGGCCTTCGATCGCGTGTCGGTTGGCTTCCCCGGCGTCATCAAGCATGGCAAGACGCTGACCGCGGCAAATCTCGATCCCTCCTGGGTCGGTTTTCCCCTGCAGGCGACACTGCATGAACGCTGGCGCCGGCCCATCCATGTGGCGAACGACGCAGCGGTACAAGGCTATGGCGCGATCAGCGGCAAGGGCGTGGAGATGGCGATC
The DNA here is from genome assembly GCF_047605705.1 of Silvibacterium sp. NCBI lineage: Bacteria > Pseudomonadati > Acidobacteriota > Terriglobia > Terriglobales > Acidobacteriaceae > Silvibacterium > Silvibacterium sp. Next base: position 78,906 of record NZ_JASGFD010000006.1, read on the forward strand.
ACACTCGGCACCGGCATGGGATCGGCGCTCTTCACGAATGGTCATCTATGCCCCGGTCTCGAACTCGGACATCATCCATGGGGAAAAAAGACTTACGAAGATTACCTGGGCAAAAAGGGCCTGAAGAAGCTCGGCAAAAAGCGTTGGAACAAGCTCCTTGAAAAAGCCCTCGATCAGACCCAGAAGACATTCAATTGGGATCACCTCTACATCGGCGGAGGCAACGCGAAGGAGATCAACTTTACGCTGCCGACCAACGTAACCGTCGTCTCGAATGAGGACGGTCTCTACGGTGGCGTGGCGTTGTGGCGCTACCAGTAAATCCACGTACAGAAAAACCAGCGGCCCGTCACTCGACGGGCCGTTTTATTGCGGCATAGGTGGCATGGGATAGAAGAGGATCATGTCGTTGTCGAGGATAGCCATCCACTTCCCATCCGGCGACAGCTCTCCCGCGGACATATAGGGCGTGCCCCGCTTCTCGAAGAGAAACTTACGGGTGTCCGGCTCGGCGACGGCGAACTCATTGGCCACGATGCAGTCATCGCAGGAGCCCACGGCATACATCTCGATGCCGAAGCGATCACCTGAGATTCCAGCGAGACGGCGCGGAGAGAAATTATCGATCGACGGAAGCTGGATGCGCGCGCCGGTCGGCGTGACGATCAGCATCTGCGTGTCATGCGAAAAGTTCTTCTCTTCCCTGGTAATGACGAGGTGTCCTGCATCCAGGAAACCCAGGGGTTCAAGCGCGACCGGCTTCCCGGTTTCGGTGTAGGACCACGGAGCGCCGTCCGGATCGAGGAACCTGGAGTCGGGTGTTTCGACGAGAATGTGGGTGCAGGAAAAAGGCGATTTGTCGGCGCACAGACTGCCTGCAATGCGCTCATCCCCGGCGGTCCAGCTCTTCACCGCACGCACGTCGTCGGAAGAGTCGAGTGAGATGCGGTCGCTCAGGCGCAGAGGATCGGCGGAATAGAACTCGTAGACACGGCCATCGGCGGTAAGCAGCGGAATGGTGCGATGCCTGGGCGTCGACCAGATGCCACGCGGCACGGTGTCGAGCTCGCCGGACTCCGTCACATTCAGATGATCGTTGAAAAAATCGAGGCGCGCGCCCTGCTTCACGACCACCGAGGCACCAGGACCCGGGAAGATATTGAAATCCCCACCGCCCCCCTCGCCGCTCACCTGATCGATGGTCCAGTCATGCTGCGCGATCCTGACGCCAGTGGTGGTGTCGAAGACGAGGCCGCGAAGCGTAGCCGCCTCACTGGTGTTGCGCACGGTGCAGGGGGCATTGATGGTGAAGGCTGCGAAGAGATGCGTTTTGTCCAGCCAGAAGAGGCGCGTGCCCACCTTGTGCTGATGAAAGCAGACGAAAGGACCGCCGCGGCCAAAGAGTCCGCGCGGGATGCCGAAGGGCTGAAGGTAAATGACCAGGGGCTTGCCGGGCGTGGACCTGGCTGGCTTTTCCGCCTGAGAAACGGACGTTAACGCTGCAAAGATCAGGATCAAAGCAGCGGCAAGGGCCCGGACTGACGGCGTTCGAAACACAGTGCCCAGTATAGGGGCTGGGCCGGAGAGAACGCAGTCCCTGACCTGGGCTGGTTACATGGCGAAATCGGGGGATGACGATTGTCATTCGCCGTGCGTGACGAAGCCCACTGGGACAAGATGCGCGGGGACGCGATGCTGGAGACGTGATGTTGGCAGAACCCGCGTGAAGCACCTTCAAGCCCCCAGCAGTCCGATTCTCCAACAGGAGCCCTCTATGTCCGCTACTCCCTTTGTCTCCGGCTTTGCGCAGCCCGTCGTCAATTACGGCCAGCCGAAGCCCGCGCGTATGCACTCCATTCCTGCAGCGACTGAGCCATGTGCCCGGCTGCACGCGGTGACCAAGCGCTATGGACAGACGCTGGCGCTGGACGCACTGAACCTGGAGCTCTATCCGGGTGAGGTGGTGGCGCTGCTCGGCCCAAACGGCGCAGGCAAAACGACGACGGCGCGGCTATTGCTGGGCTTGCTCTCTCCGAATAACGGTAGCGTGCGAGTGATGGGAAGCGATCCACGCCACGCCGCGACGCGCACGCATATTGGCGCGATGCTGCAGGTGGCTCGCATGCCCGAGACACTGAAGGTCCGCGAGCACATCGCGCTTTTCCGCAGCTATTATCCCGATCCCCTCTCGGCGGCAGAGCTGGTGCAGGCAGCCGGGCTTGAGGGCATCGAAGACCGGCTCTTCGGCTCACTCTCCGGAGGCCAGAAGCAGCGGGTGCTTTTCGCACTGGCGCTGGCCGGGAATCCTGAGCTGCTGATTCTCGACGAGCCGACCGTAGGGATGGACATTGCCTCGCGCCGGGCTCTCTGGGAGCAGGTGCGGAGGCAGGCCGCGGCGGGGCGCACTGTCTTACTGACCACGCATTACCTCGAAGAGGCGGATACGCTGGCCAGCCGCATCGTGGTCATCGACAAAGGCCGTATTCAGGCCGAGGGCACACCCGCGGAGATCCGCCATCGCGTCTCGGGCCGGCGTATCCGCTGCGTCACGGAGCTTTCGCACGAAGAACTGCTCGCGTTGCCGACTGTGCTGAGCGTCGAGCAGGATCGCGAAGCCGTGGTCATCACGGCAGGCGAAGCAGAGCTGGCGCTGCGGGAGATCTTCCGCCTCGACGCCACGGTGCGCGGCCTCGAAGTCTCTTCGCACAGCCTGGAAGACGCCTTCTTGGCGCTGACCGATTCCGGCAACGCGCATTGATTCGCGCATAAACGCAGCCTCTACCTCAAGGAGATTCCTATGGCCACCGCTGCCATTCCCACTTCCCGCGCCGGGCTGAGCCTCGGCTACTATGTCAACCTCTTCCGTAACGAAACCCATTACGAATTCCTGCGCATGCTGCGGTTGCGCGCCTATTCGCTTTCGGTGGTCGGCTTCCCGGTGATGTTCTACCTGCTTTTCGGCACGCTCAACAGCCACAGCCCGTATGCCCGTTATCTGCTGGCGAGCTACAGCTGCTTCGGCATGGTCGGCACGGCGCTCTTTGGTCTCGGCGCGGGCATCGCCATGGAGCGTGCGCAGGGCTGGCTCGACCTGAAACTCGCAAGCCCGATGCCGCGCTTCGCCTATCTCTTCGCGAAGACTGTCTCGGCCGCGATCTTCGCCGTGGTGGTGACCTGCCTGCTCACGCTGATCGGCATTACGCTGGCGGGCGCGCATGTGTCGCTGCTGGAGTTCGCAAAACTGATCGGCATCACCATTGCGGGTGCGGTTCCCTTCGCCGCCATGGGCCTGTTGATTTCCCTGCTGGTGCCGCCGACTTCCGGCCCCGGCATGATCAACCTGGTTTACCTGCCGATGTCCTTCGCCTCGGGCCTGTGGATGCCTCTCGACGTGCTGCCGAAATGGATGCAGCACCTGGCGCCGATGCTGCCGGCTTACCACTTCGGGCAGATCGCACTGCATATCTTCGGCATGGCGAAGCCGGGCATCTCGCTGATCGGCCATTGGGAGGCTCTGATAGGCTTTACTTGCCTCATGCTGGGAGCCGCATGGCTGGTCTTCTCCCGCCGCGAGGCTAGGGCTTAACATGGCAAGCTTTCTCGACAGTCTGCACCGCAATGTCACCCGCGAGAGGACAGCGGCGCCCGACTGGTGGGACATCGTATGGCTCGTCTACTCGGTCTTCTTCTTTATCGAGCCTATCTCACGCCACAGCCGAGCATATTGGCTGCAGTTCGGCGTGGTATACGCGATCTTCTGCGCGTTGTACGTGGGGCTGGTCTTCTTTCGGCGACGGCTCTACGTGTACCTGAGCATGCTGGGCATGGTGGCTCTCGGCATCTACTACTTCCGCTATAACTCGGCGGGATATGGGCTGTTCCTGTACGTTGCCTCGTTCGCTCCGTTCGTCTCGGAATCGCTGGCCGTAGGCATTGTCACGGTCGGAATCATGGCGATGACGATCTTTGTCGAAGGCCTGCTGGTTCAGCCGAGCCCGTGGATATGGGGCTTCGGCACCTGCCTCACATTGATTATCGGCGGCAGCAACTGCTTCATGGCTCTGCGCGTGCGCGCGAACCGGAAGCTGCAGATGGCGCACGAGGAGATCGAGCAACTGGCCAAGGTGGCCGAGCGCGAACGCATCGCGCGTGACCTGCACGACGTGCTGGGACACACGCTGTCCGTGATCGTGCTCAAGGCCGAGCTCGCAGGGCGACTCATCCAGCGCGATGGCGAACAGGACCGGGCGCGCGCGGCCGCTGAGATCGGCGATGTGGAGCAGACCGCGCGCAAGGCCCTGACCGAGGTGCGGGAAGCGATCCGCGGATATCGCGCCGAAGGTCTTTCGGCAGAGCTGCAACGGGCGCAGAGCGTGCTCGATGCAGCGGGAGTAACCCTGGTGTGCGACCCGCAGCCGTTGCAGCTTTCGGCCAGCGAAGAGAGCGTGCTCTCGCTGGTGCTGCGCGAAGCGGTGACGAATATCGTGCGGCACGCACAGGCGAGCCGCTGCCTGCTGCACTTTGAGACGAGCAGCGAAGGGACTGTGCTGACGGTGGAAGACGATGGCCGCGGCGGACTGCAAGAAGAAGGTAACGGCGTGCGCGGCATGCGGCAGCGCATCGAAGCGCTGGGCGGCCAGTTTGCCACCGGCGACGCGGCGAACCGGCGCGGAACACGGCTGACCATCCGTATCCCGGCTGCCTCGGCGCCGAACCAACCTGCATGGAGCTCTGTATAAAAAAATGCCGATTCGAGTAACGATTGCGGAAGACCAGGCGATGGTCCTTGGCGCACTGGCCGCGCTGCTGGAAACAGAACATGACATTTCAGTCTGCGGGCGCGCCGCGAACGGCCGCGAGGCGCTGACGACGATCGCGCAGCAGAAGCCGGATGTCCTGGTCACAGATATCGAAATGCCCGAGATGACCGGGCTCACGCTGGCCGGCGAGGTGCATGAGCGCTATCCGCAGACGAAGGTGATCATCCTGACCACCTTCGCACGGCCCGGTTATCTGCGGCGCGCTCTTGACGCTGGCGCACGCGGCTATCTGCTGAAGGACCGTCCCGCAGCGGAGCTGGCCGAGGCGGTGCGGCGCGTGCATCGCGGATTACGGGTAATCGATCCGGATCTCGCCGCGGAAGCGTGGGACAGCGGCCCCGATCCGCTGACCGAGCGCGAGCGGCAGATTTTGTGGCGCGCGGGCGAAGGCAAATCGAGCGCGGAGATTGCCGCCGAGCTGCATCTCTCCGAGGGCACGGTGCGGAATTACCTCTCCGAGGCCATCAGCAAACTGGGAGCGGCAAACCGGGTGGACGCCGCGCGGATCGCACGCTCCAAGGGCTGGCTCTAGTACGCGAAGCGAGAGCAATGAAGCGCTGCCCCTCGAAATAGTTTCCCCGTTCAACAGATATTCATCCTCATTTCAACTGCGGGACAAATCTCCCGCCTAATGTTCCTCCAGTTGGTACGGTTTGTCGCGCATAAAGACCAAGTATGCATAGGCGCGACCCTTGCTCAGAGCGCAGCAACCACGGTTGCCGCGCTTTTTTGTAAGGAGAGGAACCGGACCCGTGAAAGTTTTCCGGAGGAAATTTTGAACGCAAACAAATGGCCGCTCCTGCTGGCCGCGGCTCTCGTGTCAGCGCCTGCAATGGCTCAGCAGGATGCCGGCTCCACGCCTGCATCCACTCCCCAGAACGCATCGCAGAGCACGTCCCAGAATGCTGACAACAACGCACAGGACCAGAAGCTCTCGACCTCTGAGACCGTCACCGTGACCGCGCCGGGCGAGACCCGCGACGTGCAATCCGTGGACAGAACCGCCCTGCTGCAGGTGGCTCCCGGAACCAGCTCCATTGCCGTATTGGGCAAGCTGCCCAGCGTGGAGGTCACGACGGCGGACCCTTATGGCGCTTATGAATGGGCTCTGCGTATCTCGGTGCGCGGCTTCAACCAGAACCAGCTGGGCTTCACGCTCGACGACGTGCCGCTCGGCGACATGTCCTATGGCAACCTGAACGGCCTCCACATCAGCCGCGCGATCATCGACGAAGACATGGGCCACGTCACACTGTCACAGGGCACCGGCGCGCTCGAAGTGGCTTCGACCAGCAACCTTGGTGGCGCTGTGCAGTTCTTCTCTTCCGATCCGCTCGATAAATTCCATTTCGATGCACGGCAGTCTTTCGGCAGCTTCGACGGCATCCGCAGCTTCGGCCGGCTGGACAGCGGCGTGCTTCCCGGCGGCGGCAAGCTCTACCTTGCAGGTGTGTGGCAGCGCGCAGATAAGTGGAAGAGCGCGGGCCAGCGCAACCAGCGCTACGAGCAGTTCAACTTCAAATATGTACAGCCGGTCGGCGGCAGCGGCACCTTCACTGCTTATGCCGATATTTCGAATCGTCAGGAAGTCGACTACCAGGATCTCGACAAGATCTGGGTCAAGACACTCGGCTACAACTGGGATAACTTCGGCAACTGGGGCCAGGCGCTGCAAGCGGCCGAGGCTTATCAGTCTGGCGGCACAGTCCCCTATCCCAACCCGGTGAGCAAGCTGACCTCGGCCCAGGACCCGGAAGATGCAGCCTACTTCGGAGCCTCCGGACTACGCCGGGACCGGCTGGCCTACGTGAGCTACAAGACCACTCTCGGCAGCCACCTTTTCTGGAAGACCACGGCCTACGGCCACGGCAATGACGGCGACGGTCTCTGGTTCACGCCCTACCTGCCGACCTACAACTCCAACTATGAAGCGGTCTCGCCGATTTCACTGCGCACCTCCGAGTACGGCATCGAACGCGGCGGGTTCCTCACCTCGGTCAGCCTGGAAACAGGCAAGAACACGCTCGAAGGCGGCGCGTGGTTCGAGAAGGAAGATTTCACACTCGCACGGCGCTTTTACAACACGTCGCTGGCAAGCCCCATTCACTCGCTCTACGACTTCCCCACCAACCCGTTCTACACGCAGTGGGCCTACGACTTTCCCAGCACGCTCTACATGCTGCACCTGCAGGACAAGTACAAAGTCACCTCGAACGTAACGATTGAAGCGGGCTTCAAGGCCGAGGAAACAAACCAGACCGGCAACCTGAAGGCCTTCAACACCGGTCTCGACCTGGCTCCGACAACAGTCGCCAGCTCTTATGCCCAGGGCAGCCTCGAATCCGGCAATCCGTTCCTGCCGCAGATCGGTGTGGATTGGAAGCTGAACCAGAAGAGCGAAGTTTTTGCCGATGTGGCGAAGAACACACGCGCCTTCCAGACCGGCGGACCGGGCTTCGGCACCTCACCGTGGGGCACCTCGCAGGCAGGCTTCAACGCGCTGACCGACAACCTCAAGCCGGAGAGCTCGTGGAGCGAGGAAGTGGGTTATCGCTACACGGACAACCGCGCATCGATCCAGGCGAACTACTTCCACGTCAACTTCAGCAACCGCCTGCTGGCCATTCAGCAAGGTGCAGCGATCGCCGGCGATGCCTCCCTGCTTTCGAATGTGGGCGGTGTGACGACCAACGGACTCGATGGCGCGGCCTCGGTGCAGTTCGGCAACGGCTGGGTGCTCTACAACGGCCTGACATTCAGCCGCTCCACCTACAACGACAACTACACCTCGGACGGCACGGAGATCGCGACCGGTGGCAAGATTGTGGTCGACGCGCCGGAGTTCATGTGGAAGAACTCGCTGAGCTACGGTCACAAGGGCTTCGACGCGCACATCGGTTCGGACTACATGTCCAAGCGCTATTACACCTACACCGATGACAGCAGCGTGGATGGACGCTTCCTGGCCGAGTTCGGCACCTCGTATCACAAGGACGAGGTCGGCATCTTCGATCAGCTCAAGCTGCAGTTCAACATCTACAACCTGGCTAACGCGAAGTATTACTCGACCATCGGCACCAATGGTTTTATCGCTTCCGATCCGACCGGGGTCGGCAACAACACGCTGCAGGTGGGCGCACCGCGCGCGTACACCGGCACTTTCAGCATGCGTTTCTAAAACGAATTCATGAAGAAGTACGGCGTCGCCTTCGGGCGGCGCCTTTCTTTTTGCCGCTACTCAACATGCAAGATCTTCAACAGCGCCATCGATCCATTACGTCGTAACTTCGCCACAGCTTCGATGAATAAGCATTTGCCATTCTGTTACCACAGAGTGATATCACTGGAGGGTCTTTTGTGCTGAAATACGCACATGTTTGCCTCTGCCGCCGTGAACGATGATCCGCTTCCGAGTCCTCCTCGGCCCACCTGTCCACACTGCCGCCGGCGCGCCACGCATCGCACGCACAGAACGCTGTTCGAACGCCTGCTCTTCTGGCTACGGGCCTTTCGCTGCGACGAATGCAAGAGGCGCTTTCTGGTATCCACCCATGAGGCCGAGCAACGCTGACTGTGGCGATCCGATTATGGGATTGACCGCCTCCAGATCCCCCTGGAGCCATGGTCTTAGTCCGCACAGGCAGATTCCAGCGATTCGTTCAATCCTTCGTGCTCCACCTCAAAAGTAAGCTGGCCTGCGCCGGAGCCCCCGGCAGCAGGAGGCTCGATGTGAAACACATAGATCATGTCGAAATCACTTTCAGCCCAGGTGGGAACGACAGAGGGGTCCACCCCGTATGCGGTCAGAAGATTCTTTGCGAATCTATGCGCATAACCATGCTCCCAGGCGATAAAGACCGTCGACTTCGCGTAAGCAGAACTGGTCACCGCAGTCTGTAGCGCCGCCACGTCGGAATATCCGTATTGCGTATTGACTGGCAGGCCCAGTCGAATCGCTGTCGGCTCGATTGTTGCAAGCGGGCGCACATAAGAATAGCCGGCCTTCGCCGGCCCTTCATGCACCTGAACCGATGGATTCGGAGCGAAGATCGCATCGGGCGTTCCAAACTTGCGCGCAAAGACCTGAGGCAGAAGCAGAGACCGGTCGAAGCCTTTGCAACTCAATTGCCCAAGCCCTCCGGTCGCAATCTCACCGTGACGTATCAGGACAATCGTCTCCTCATTGCCGCTTGCATGAACGACGGGAAGCGAACTCGACGATCCGGAACTGGTGCCACATGCGCTCAACAACTGGAGCAGCCCCACTGCGATTGAAGTCACCAGGACTCTACGGACTCCCTGCATTTTTCCTGTGCCCATCTATATCCTCCGTGTCGAATTACGAATGAGATGAGTGAATGATTGGCATGGCTGGCCTGGGCCTGCTCTTTGCTTCTCCAGAAGATATCTAGCGCGAAAAGTGCGCCTCAGCCCGGGCGCGTGCGCGCTCGAGCGCATGGTTTAACTCCTGTCGCTTCGCTTCGAGCATCTCCGGCGAATCGCCTGCTCCGGGAGCCGGAACCGCACGGGCCCAGCTGACGGCAACGCGGGAGAAAGGCTTCGGGATAAGGAACTCGTCCCAGGAGCGCATGATCCAGGCGCGCTGCGGTAGCAGGTAGAAGCAGCCCATCTCTTCTCCGGTCATCTGCGCGAGCTTCACCGGGCCGATCTTGGTCTGGTAGATGGGGCCACGAGGGCCGTCCGCCGTGAAGACAACCGGATCGCCCTTGACGAGAACAGCGCGCAACGCAAGCAGCCCCGAAGCGCCGCCGCGTGAACTGGACCCGCGCACTGCGTTATAGCCGAGCAGGCCAAGCGTGCGAGTAATGAGCTCACCATCGAAACTCTGGCTGATCAGGATGGAACAGCGGAACTTGCGGAAGTACCATCCGCAGGGCAGCGTGCAGCGATGCCAGAAGCAGAAAATGCCTTTCGCCGGAGGGGTCGCAGGCACAGCGCCCTCCTCGGCGATCACCTCGAAGCGCAGGGTGAGGCCGATGAGAGTAAGAATCAGGGCGGTCAGGCGCGGCACCATGGCCACGGCCACGCGCTGACCGAAGGAAAAGCGGCGTTCCGAACTCACGAGTTCATTCTAGCTATAGCGCAGCCAGCGGAGGATCTCCGGCAGTGTGGCGCGCTTGCCGTACATGAGGATGCCGACGCGGTAGATCCGCGAAGTGAACCACATCACGACCGCAACAGAGAGCACCATGAGTCCGACCGATACGGCGATCTGCCATGCCGGCGGGAACTGGGACGCCAGCCGGAGAAACATGGTGATGGGCGCGCAAAGTGGAAAGAACGAGATGAGAACCGACCAGATGGAGTTAGGATTCGACAGGATCAGACTGATCATGCCGAAGCTCAGCCATACCGGCACAGCGGCAAGCGGCGCGAATTGCTGGAAGTCCTGCTCCGTGTCACAGGTAGCGGCAATGCCGGCGAACAGGGTGCTGTAAAGAGCGTAACCGAGCACGAAGTAGACCCCGAAGAGCGCGATCTCGACCGGAGACACACTGAGGGACACGCCATTGCTGGACAGCAGGCTCTGGGCCATGGCCGTACCAGCGAAAAGCGCTCCAGCCGCGCCCCATATGGCAAGTTGCGTAAATCCGACAGCACCGATGCCGACGAGCTTGCCCACCAGGAGATCCATCGGGTTCACGGTCGAGAGCATGACCTCGAAGATGCGGGAGGTTTTCTCCTGGATGATGGAGCGCCCGACGTTCATCCCGTACATCATGACGCTGAGGGTGAGCAGTAGAGACATGGCATAGGCCACCCAGAAGCTGCCCACAGCGCTGCTCTCCACCTCCTGGCCGTTCTTCACCTGCATGGTGCCGATATCGACGGACTTCGTGAGCGAATCCACATCCTTCTCGGCGATACCACGAGCGATGAGACGGTCGGCGACGAGCGCGTGGTTCAGGGCGCTCTGCAAACGGCTCTCGGTGATGAAATCCCCCGAGGAGCGCGACTCATACTTCGCCGTCACATGATTCGGCGAAGAACGATCGATCCACAGGAAGCCATCGATCTGCTTCTGGTCCACCATATGCACCAGTTCGGCGTGATGCGCGGGTGTAATTGGAGACACCACCTCTACGGTGGCCTGCGCATCGCGGTCATTGGCGATCTGCCCGGCGACCCGGCTGGCGAAGTTGAAATCCGCATCCGCAATCGCCAGGCGCTTACCGGTACCGGAGTTCCTCGTGGAAAAGGCCGCCACGCCGATGAGCGCGGCAAAGATCACAGGGATGAGAATGGTGGAGAGTTTGAAGGCTTTGCCCCGGACCTGCTCGAGGTATTCACGTTTTGCGATCAGCAGAGTGTCACGCACGAACCTTCTCCCCCACGGTGCGAATGAAGATCTCCTCGAGCGAAGGCTCCATCAGCTCGAAACGATAGATGGTCGCCCGCTCCACAGCGGCGCGCAGCAACTGCTGTGCATCGGCATGCGGAGCAAGAGCGATCTCGGCCTGCCCGCCGTAGTCCTTATAAGACGCGACCGCCGGATGCTGCAGGAAGTTGTTGTCCCCCGAGTAGGCAATTTCAACCCGGTCGCGCTCATAGCGGGACTTGACCTCGCGCATCGAGCCTGACAGCACCGCTTCGCCGCCGTTCACAAGGCAGATGGCATCGCACATCTTCTCGACCTGGTCCATGCGATGGGTTGAGAAGAGAATGGCCTTGCCCGACTTCTTAAGCTCGATGAGGGTGTCCTGCAGCAGCGTGGCGTTCACCGGATCGAGGCCGGAAAATGGCTCGTCCATGATGATGAGCTCGGGATCGTGCAGCAGCGTCGAGATGAACTGGATCTTCTGCTGCATACCTTTTGACAGCTCTTCGGTCTTCTTCTGCGCGGCATCGAGAATCTGCAGGCGTTCGCACCACTCGTGGGCGCGGCGGCCCGCCACCTCTGGATCGAGGCCACGAAGCTGGCCCATGAAGACCAACTGGTCCATCACCTTCATTTTTTTATAGAGGCCGCGTTCCTCGGGCAGGTAGCCGACCCGGCGCAGGCTTTCACGGGTGAATGGCTTGCCGAAGAGGTTCACCGTGCCTGTGTCCGGCATGGTGATGCCGATCATCATGCGAATGCTGGAGGTCTTTCCGGCCCCATTCGGCCCGAGCAGGCCGAACATCGTGCCTGCATCGATGCGCAGGCTCAAATCTTTGACCGCAACCTTGCTCTCATAGGACTTCGAGATGCGGTCCAGGTGCACCACATTGGACATTCTGTAGCTTCTCCTCGAGTGTGAAACGAGTCTACCGTACTGCTTCGCGCAGGGCGATTCGCCCCACGCGCAGTGGCTGGTAGGATCGGGAGGTGGTGCAGCTCGATACTCCAATTCAGTTTGTCCGGGGCATCGGCCCGCAGATCGCCGCTACGCTTGCCGAAAAAGGCATCGTCACTGTCGAGGATCTGCTCTTCCATCTTCCCTTCCGCTACGAGGACCGGGCACATCCCCGAGCCTTCTCCGATCTGAAGGCTGGCGAGATGGCCGCTGTCATCGCCGAGGTGCGCGGCACCGCCACGCTCAAGACCCGCAACATGCCCATCTTCGAGATGACCGTGGGCCAGAATCTCGAGACGCTGAAGTGCATGTGGTTCCGGGGCACCTATCTCGAAGGGCGGTTCAAGCCTGGGCAAATGCTGGCGCTCTACGGCAAGGTCGAGGGATCGCGCTCGACCAAGGGCTTCAAGATGATCCAGCCGCAGATCGAGGTGCTGCCCGACAATCCCGAAGACGGGGCCCATATGCTCGAAGTGGGCCGCATCGTGCCGGTCTACGAGTCGCTCGGTGGCTCGCGCTTCAGCTCGCGGTGGATCCGGCGAGTGCAGCACAACCTACTTGAGGAGCTGCGCGGACGCATCCCCGAAACTTTGCCGCCTGCCATGGTCGAGCGGCTGGGGCTGCCGAGCCGCGAAGAATCGCTGCGGCTGGCGCACTTCCCCCCTGTCGGCACGCCGATGACCGCCCTGCAGGCCTTCGCTACACCCGCCTTTCGGCGGCTGATCTTTGAAGAGCTCTTCTATCTCGAATTTGGCCTGGAGCTGAAGCGGCGAAAGCTGAAAGAGCGGGCGGGAGTCACCTTCGAAACCGGCGAGAACGTGCGCGAGGCGCTGCGGCAGGTGCTTCCCTTCCACCCCACCGGCGCGCAGAAGCGAGCGCTGGGCGAAATCGTCGGCGACATGCGCCAGAGCTCGCCGATGCGGCGCCTGCTGCAGGGCGACGTGGGCGCGGGCAAGACGATCGTGGCGCTGCAGGCCATGCTGGTGGCCATCGAGAATGGTTACCAAGCCGCGCTGATGGCGCCGACCGAAATCCTGGCGACGCAGCATTCGCTCGGCATCCGCAAGCTGCTCGAAAAGAGCGGCCGCAAATACAAGGTGACGCTGCTGACCGGATCGCTCGACGAAGATCGAAAGAAACTGGCCCGGAGGCAGATCTATAACGGCACGGCCCAGCTGGTCATCGGCACGCACGCGCTGATCGAAGAGAAGGTGGAGTTTGCAAAGCTAGGGCTGGTCGTCGTCGATGAGCAGCACCGCTTTGGCGTGCTGCAGCGCTTCCGCATGATGAAAAAGCCGGGCGACGCCGATCCGGATGTGCTGGTAATGACGGCGACGCCGATCCCGCGCACGCTGGCGCTGTCTCTTTATGGCGACCTCGACGTAAGCGTGCTGGACGAGCTGCCCCCGGGGCGCACGCCGATCGTGACCAAGCATGTACAGGACGAGCGCGAGGACGAGGTTTGGAAGCTGCTGCGGCAACAGATCGAGCGCGGCCACCAGGCCTATATCGTTTACCCGGTGATCGAGGGTTCCAAAGACGACCAGCCGGAGCTGGATTTCGCGCCTCCGGAGCCCGAAGAGCCGGCCAAGCCCGAAAAGGGCAAAGCAGCCAAAGGCAAGAAAAAGGCAAAGGGCAAGGCGGCCGACAAGGACAAAGAGCTCTTCGAGAAGCCGACGCTCAAATCGGCAACCGAAATGTACGAGCGCCTGCGGACGACGCACCTCTCCGGGCTAAAGCTGGGGCTGCTGCACGGCCGTCTGGATGCGGACGAGAAGGATGTCATCATGCGGCGCTTTCAGCGTGGTGACATTGATGTGCTCGTCTCGACCACGGTCATCGAAGTCGGGGTGGATGTGCCGAACGCAAGCGTGATGGTCATCGAGCACGCCGAGCGTTTCGGGCTCGCACAGCTGCACCAGTTACGCGGCCGCGTGGGACGCGGCGCGGCAAAGTCGTACTGCATCCTGATGACCAGCGGCCGTGTGTCACCGGGCGGCGAAGAGCGCATCGCGGCCATGGTGCGCACGCAGAACGGCTTCGAACTGGCGGAGATCGATCTCGAGCAGCGCGGACCGGGCGAAGTCTTCGGTACCAAGCAGGCCGGGCTGCCGGATTTCCGCGTGGCGAATATCGTCCGCGATCGCGGGTTGCTGGAGCTGGCCAAGGGCGAGGCAGCGGGATTCGTCGAAAACAAGCACGGCGAAACGAGCGACGAGGCCAAGCGGATGGTCTGGACACAGCTGCGTGGCCCCTGGCAACGGCGTTACGGGCTGGTCGAGGTGGGATAAGGCTACATATTTCGCAGCGAAAGCTCGGAGAGGGCCGAACCGATTGCCGCGTCCCCATAAATCACCAGGTCAATGCGGGCGATCTCCCAGGCCTTGTCGTCCATGAGGCGCTGCGTGCAGGCGCAAAGCTCGGCCAGCTGATAGTGCGAATCGCTGCTGAGCTCCAGGCCGGTGGCGACGAGGGCGGCGTAGATCTCGACGCAGGTAGAGCGGACGAATTCGAAGTCGATCTCGGCCATGTCTTTGCCCTGAAGGGCGCGGGAGAGCACCCAGCCTCCGCAGGCCAGCAGAACACCGCTCAGAAAGCGGATCAGCCGCTCGGGATCTTCTCCGCTGGCGGCGGTGAGCTTGAGCATGGGTATCGATTCGTAACCTTCACGCATGCTTTTCTGATCGGAACGGAACCGCCATCGCTTAACGCGGAGGCATGGTACTTTCGTGTGCTAAAGAATCCACCGTGTATCCCCTCGCGGACGAAACCAATGGCTGGCAAGCGCCACCGGTTTGCGGTAGCTTCGAGCTATGCTGCTCGGCACAGGAATCGACATCATCGAAATCGACCGCATCACCCAGTCCGTGGAGCGCTATGGTGAGCGCTTTCTGGAGCGGGTTTTCACGCCTGGCGAGATCGCTTACTGCTCCCGCAAGAAAAATGCCGCCGAAAGCTATGCGGCACGCTTTGCCGCGAAGGAAGCCGGGGCAAAGGCCCTGGGCACGGGCATCCAGCACGGCGTGAGCTGGAAGGAAATCGAGGTACGCCGCCTGCCCGGACAGCGGCCCACATTGCACTTCAGCGGCCGCGCCGCAGAATTCGCCGAACGGCTCGGAGTGCGGCATATCGCCCTGTCCCTCACCCATAGCCGGACGGTTTCCATCGCCACGGTGCATCTCGAAGACTAGTTGTAGAGTCTCAAGTCGTTCAGAACGCAGGAGAATGCAGATTCCTGCAACAGCTTTTTCCCGGCCTGCATCCAACAGGCGGGTATAGGGAACATACACCTGTGTTTGCTATGCTCTGACCATAGCGCGATTGCAGTCTTAAGCCTTATTCCCCAAGGGGGCCTGTGCCGAACCAGCAGCAAGTTCAGTGGTCACAATTGAAGGTCGGCGTGCTGGTGATCGTTGCACTCTCCGTTCTCGCCGCACTTATCTTTCTTATGTCGGGCAGCACCGGCGGCTTCTGGAACGGGAAGCTGACCATCCGTTCTTATTTCGAGAACTCGGCGGGCCTCAAGGTGGGCGCACCGGTAAACCTCGAAGGCGTCACCATCGGCAACGTGAAGAGCATCCGCATCGTGCCGGAGCGCAAGCTCACGCCGGTGGAAGTGACGATGAGGATCAGCAAGCAGTACCTGGACGCGGTCCACTCCGACTCCAAGACCAGCCTGGAGACGGTCGGCGTGCTCGGCGACACCGTCGTCGACATCGCCAGCAAGACGGCTGTGGGTCCGCAGGTGCAGAACAACGCCGAGCTGCAGACCACCGAGACACCGAGCCTGAACGACGTCATCAAGTCGAGCCAGGGCACGATCGAACAGCTGAATACGATCCTCGCCAAGGTCGATAATCTCGTCGACTCGCTCAACAGCGGCAAAGGCTCCATCGGCCAGCTGATCAATGACCCGACGCTCTACAACAAGGCGGTCCTGACGGTGAACCAGCTGCAGGCGCTGGTGGACGGCATCTCGAACGGCAAGGGCTCCATCGGCAAGCTCGTGGCCGACGACACCCTCTATAACCACGCCAACGAGATGGTGAGCCGGATGCAGCACATCGCCGATGAGCTCGACGAAGGCAAGGGCTCGGCCGGCAAGCTGCTGAAGGATGACGCACTCTATAACAATCTGAAGCAGTCGACCGATCACCTGAACCAGCTTCTGGCGGGTATCAACAACGGCCAGGGCGCCATCGGCATGATGGCGAAGGATCCGAAGTTCGCCGCGCAGCTGAACGACACGGTCGCCAAGCTGAATTCGCTGCTGACCAGCGTGGATAACGGCGAAGGCACACTGGGCCAGCTGGTGAAGAACCCGTCGCTCTACAACCACAGCGACGAGATGATCCAGAACACCAGCAACCTGGTAACGGCAATCCGCCAGAACCCGAAGAAGTATCTGACTATCCACTTCAAGGTCTTCTAGGACTGCCTCCAGGGCTTTCCGCAGCACTCATAGACGCCGGGCGACATCGCCCGGCGTCCTTCTTTGCGGCATGCGTGTTAATTTTTCCAACAGGGCACAGAAGCCCTGTAACAAGCCAGCTTCCACCCACGGGAAGCGGAGTTTTCTTTCTGGAGATCCAATGCAGCCGTTTCGCATGGCCAGTGTCCTCTTGTTTTCGAGCAGCCTCGCGCTGGCGCAAGCCAGCCTGGCGCCCGCCGATTCCGCCGCGAGCGGACCCACCACGGTGCCCAAGACGCCGGTCAGCTTCGATCTGAGCGCCATCGATAAGACCGCCGATCCCTGTACTGACTTCTATGCCTATGCCTGCGGCAACTGGCGGAAGAACAACCCCATCCCGAGTGACCAGTCCCGGTGGGGCCGCTTCAACGAGCTGGCTGAGCACAACCGCTACCTGCTCTACCTCGACCTGAAGAAGGCCGCCGACGATCCGAAAACTCCCCTCCAGAAGCAGTACGGTGATTTCTACGCGGCCTGCATGAACTCCGATCTCACCGACCAGCTGGGCGCAAAGCCGATCCAGCCCGCGCTCGACAAGATCGACGCACTCTCCTCGAAGAGCGGCCTGGCTGCCCTCGTGGCGCAGCTGCAGGACACCTACGCCACCGGCGTCTTCTTCGGTTTCGGCAGTGAGCAGGATGAGAAGGACGCCACCAAGCAGATTGCCGGGGTTTCACAGGCCGGGCTGAGCCTGCCGGACCGCGATTATTATCTCGCCGACAATCCGCGCATGGCAAAGATTCGCGAGCAGTACAAGGCCTATGCCGTGGCGCTCTTCAAGCTGGCAGGCGACAACGACGACAAGGCCGCTTCCGAAGCGGATGCCGTCCTCACGATCGAAACCGCACTGGCCAAGGGCTCGATGCCGCGCGTCGAGATGCGCGATCCGGACAATGTCTACCATCCGCAGCCCCTTTCCGGTCTCAAGCTCCTGGCGCCGGACTTCGAATGGGATTCCTTCTTCAGTGGCACGCCCGCGCCGGCCATCTCCAGCCTGAACGTGGCCACGCCCGACTACTTCAAGGCGTTCAACCAGGTCATCGACCAGCAGAGCCTGGACGCGATCAAGAGCTACCTGCGCTTCCATACCATCAACGATGCGGCGTCCTGGCTTTCCACCTCCTTCGACGATCTGCACTTCGGCTTCTTCAGCAAGACGCTGCAGGGGCAGGATCAGCAGTCGGCCCGCTGGAAGCGGTGCACGCAGCTGACCGATCGCTCCCTGGGCGAAGCCGTGGGACAGGACTGGGTGAAGGAGAACTTTCCCCCGGCCGCCAAGGAAAACATGGACAAGCTGGTGGATGCGCTCGACGCCTCGCTCAACAAGGACATCCAGAACCTTCCCTGGATGAGCCCGGAGACCAAGAAGCAGGCCGAGGCCAAGCTGGCCGCCTTCCGCCGCAAGATCGGCTATCCGGAGACCTGGCGCGACTACTCGAAGCTCACCGTCAAGCGTGACGATCTGCTCGGCAACATCCAGCGCTCGGACACCTTCGAGACCGCCCGCGACCTCCAGAAGATCGGCAAGCCGGTGGATGAGAAGGAATGGGGCATGACGCCCCCGACCGTGAATGCCTACTACGATCCGAGCAACAACGACATCAACTTCCCTGCCGGCATCCTGCAGCCGCCGTTCTATGACGTAACCAAGGATCCAGCGGTCAACTTTGGCGCCATCGGCGTGGTGATCGGTCACGAGATGACCCACGGCTTCGACGACCAGGGCAGCCAGTACGACGCCAAGGGCAACGTGGTGAACTGGTGGACGCCCGAAGACAAGAAGGAATTCGACCAGCGCACGGGCTGCGAAGTGAATGAATACGGCAATTTCGAGCCGGTTCCGGGCACCAAGCTGAACGGCAAGCTGACGCTCGGCGAAAACACCGCCGACAACGGCGGCATCCGTATTGCCTACCAGGCTCTGATGTCCGTGCTGGCCGAACAGGGCAAGAACCCCACCGCCGATAAGCAGGACGGCTACACCGCGCAGCAGCGATTCTTCATCGCCTTTGCCCAGGTGTGGTGCGAAAACCGCACTGACCAGGTCTCACGGGTGATGGCCCTTACCGATCCGCACTCGCCAGGCCGCTTCCGCACCAATGGAACGGTGCAGAACTTCGACGAGTTCGGCAAGGCCTTCGGATGCAAGAAGGGCCAGCCGATGATGCCCAACGACCCGTGCGTGGTCTGGTAGCCCAGATCAGCAAATCTAGATCAGCGAATCCAGACCAGCGCAGGACCGGCGGCCGGAGGCAAAACCCTCCGGCCGCTTCTTTTTGGGAAGTAAAGCGGCGATTCCAGGGCGTAGAGCCTCGATCCGAGCGGAGTTTCAGGAGAAACCGGCGGCTGGAGGGGTCCTCCAGCACCATTTCCGCAACAAATCTTTCCAGAAGCTCCTAACCATCCACAGCGTGCGGCAGTCCAATGAACGCAGAAGAGGCAAGGAGCCGCAGGCCCCCCGCAGCCGTCTCCTTCCTGTTGCAAAGTAAACGACTTGCTCGTGCCTACGTACGGGCCTGTGTACGGGACGTCCGCTTCCTCCGCTATAGCCGAAAGCGCGTCCAGCTTTTACAATGCAGACGGGAGTAATCCCTGATCCAGTTGCCTGGCGAACTGACACCCAGGATGAAGGAAGCGCATGAAGTTTAAGAAATATGGCCAGTCGGTCCTGGCCCTGGTTGTATCCCTAGGTCTTTGCCTGAGTCTTACATCCTGCACCGTCGACTACACCATCGCCTACCTGTTCGTCACCGGGTCGGAGTACAACCAGATCGGCGCTTTCAAGATTGCCAATAACAAGGGAACTCTCACCGCAATCCAGGGCTCCCCGTTCGGTTCCGGTGGAACGAATCCCATACGCGACCTGATCTCAACGACGGGCCGCTTCCTCTATGTGCTCAACGCGGGCACCGAGGACACCTCCGACTACACCTACAGCAGCAGCAATATCGCTGTCTTTTCGGTCGGCGGCGACGGCACCATTGCTACCCAGCAGACGTACACGAGCCAGGGCAACGGCCCGATCCGCTTCTCGCTGAGCTCGAGCGGCGCCTTCATGTACGTGCTGGATCAGTACGCTCCGATCACCGACAGCGCAGGCACGACTCTGCCCTCATACAGCACGACGTATGATGCGACCAATTATCCGTGCCCTGACCCGACGACCGCCGGCATTTATCACCCGGTTGGCGACATCACCGCCTTCAGCGTGAATGCCAACACCGGCCGCCTGTCCCTGATCACGAACTCGCAGGCGACCAATGCTGACGGCACGCAGCTCTCCTACTTCCCCGTAGGCTGCAACCCGGTCGATTTCAAGGTTGGCGCTTCGTACATCTACACCGTGAACGAAAACGCGGTTACCGGTTCGAACGTGTACACCACGTACATTTACGCGGTGAACTCGAGCAGCGGTCAGCTGACGGTGAGCTCTTCGAGCCCCCAGACGATCAGCACTAACACCTCCAGCAACCTGACCTCGATCAACTCCGACGCGGCCTCCAAGTACATCTACATCCTGGATGCGGGTCTGGATCAGATCGACACCTATACGGTGGGCACCAACGGCGTGCTGCAGGCGGTTTCGAACAGCCCGTTCTCAAACAGCCAGTCGGCAGCCGGCGATCCCGTCCAGCTGACCTCGGACAGCAAGAGCAAGTTCCTCTACGTTGCCAACGACGGCCCCTCCTCGACCCTGGGTAACGCCAGCAGCGACATCAGCGCCTACACGATCGCCACGAACGGCGTTCTGGCCAGTGTCAGCGGTGCGCCCTTCGGTACCGGGTCGAGCCCGCGCTGCATCATCGAGGATCCTTCGGACCAGTACATCTACACCGCCGACTACACCAGCAGCACGGTGACCGGCCATGTACTCGATCCGAACTCCGGCGTCCTGACCGACCTGGTGTCCAAGACGAGCTATGCGACGGTGGGTAACCCCACCTGGTGCGTGGCTGACAGCCACACCGACTAAGGTCGGCGCAGTATATGGGCGGTGCGGCCGGCTCGCTGAGCCTATCGCACCGCCCAAACTATATAAGCCCCGGCAAGAGAAGCTCCCAGAGCTCACCAAAACCGGGATTTACAATGCAAGCGGGAGCATTCCCGACATCGACCACCTGGGCCGCCAGGACGAAGGAAACACATGAAGTTGAGCAAACTGAGCAAGGGGTTGCTGGCCGCCACCGTCTCGCTGGGAGTCGGACTGGGCATCACCTCCTGCGGCGAAAGCAACACCATTGACTATCTTTACGTGACGGCCAACAAGGAAGACCCCGGCCAGATCAGCGTGTACCGCGTCGATCTCGAATCCGGCGCCCTGACCCAGATTCAGGACTCGCCCTACACCACGACCGACCGCGACCCGGTGGGCCTGGTGACTTCGCCGAACGGCTCCTACCTCTACACGATCGATCAGATCAGCAACACGATCGTGAAGTTCGATATCGGCACGGACGCGAAGCTCTATCCGCGCAACACGTATAACCTGGTGGGCAGCACCCCGACGTCGATCGCGGTCAACGCTGCGGGCACCTATCTCTACGTGGTGAACACCTACGCGCCTGGTTACTCGAGCTCGAATACCGGTCCCGGCGACCTGGAAGTTTATCCGATCAACAGCGACGGCAGCCTCGGTTCGGCCATCACGAACGGCAACGTGAGCTATTTCACGGTGCAGGAGAACCCGGAGAGCGTAAACGTCACCGAGAACAACGACTTCGTCTACGTCGTGAACCAGAACACGTCGGCGGGTGCAGGTACGATCTCGGCCTTCTCGGTAAATACCAGCACCGGTGCTCTGACCACGGTCTCCGGCAGCCCGTTCGCTGCCGGCGTCACGCCGAACTCCAGCGTCAGCGATCCGACCAGCCGTTTCTACTACGTCACGGACAGCTCGACGAACCAGCTGATTGCTTACACGATCGGTTCGACCGGCGCGCTGACCCCGCTTGAGAACGGCCCGTTCTCGACCGGCACCTATCCGGACGCGGTCACGATCGATCCGAGCGGCACCTACATCTACGTTGCCAACTACAACTCGAACAGCGTGAGCGCCTACCAGATCACGCAGTCGACGGGCGCGCCCTCGGGCCTCTCCGGTTCGGCAACCTACTCGACCGATACCGGCCCGACCTGTGTTCTGGTTGAGCCTGCCTTCGGCAAGTTCCTCTACACGACGAACTTCCTGGGCAACACGATCTCGGGCTTCGAGCTGAACACCAACTCCGGCGTACTGACGGGCACCGAGAACTCGCCCTATCCGAGCGCCGGCCAGCCGACCTGCGTCGCCGCCGTCACCCACGGCAACCACGCTGGCGAGCACGTCCAGTCGACCTCCGGAAACGGCGCATAGCCAATCCTGAAACCAGCAACAAACGGCCTGCCGGATATCCGGCAGGCCGTTTTATTTATCTCTAACTTTGAAAAGCCTACGCCGCTCCCAGATTCGCTGACTTCGGACTTGCCGAAGTCAGCGAAGAAGCCTGAAGTTCGCTTACCAGTGAGGCGAGAATGCGCGCCGTGCGCGGGCTGACCGACAGAAAGCCAATATCGACGCCCTCATGTGGATGGAGCCCGGAGACACTACCCGCCACGCGGACGTTCAGCTGATGGGTTTCGAGCAGCACCTCGACGTGGGTGCCACGCTCCAGATTGAATGCAGGAGCCTTCACAAAGCAGCCAGACTCGCCCAAATCAACGATGTCGCCTCGAACGCAAAGCCCCGCATGCGGGATTTCGATCTTGGCAATGCCGTCACAGGCGAAGTAGGAGTTCTGGGGTTGAATAGGAAATGCAATCGGCAGGCTACCAGCGACTTCGGCGGCTGCCTGCTTTGTAACTACGGGTGAGTGATTTTCTGCTGACATCTTCCCTCCACAAAAGGGGTATATCGGCAGAAATAAGAAGACCTTAAGGATTATTCCGAAACGGAATTATGCCCGCGCCGCACCCCAGCTCCGTATCCACTTCTGGCAGGGGCGCTCGACCGTGATCATGACGATCATCGCGCCGACCACGAGCAGGAAATAGCTCAGCCAGGGATCGAAGCGGATCAGGTGGAGCTTGTCGAGAATATGGGAGTCGTGAATCAGGTTCCACAGATTGAAGTGGATGATGTACAGGCAGTAGCTGGCCTTGCCAATGGTGCGAAAAGGCAGCCATCCGAAGAAGCGCGCAATGAGATTGCGTCCCGCCATGCCCAGGATCGCCAGCGCGAAGAGCGGCATCAGCAGCCCGTCGTGCATCAGCGGATAGGGCATGCGATCGCCAAAATAGAGGACGCCGTAGAGTCCAGCCATGCCCAGAACGCCCAAAAGCAAACGGCGGCGGCTGGCGCGCGGAATCATGGCATCGAGATCGGCCAGCGCGATGCCGAAAAGGAATGAAGGCACGTGCGGGGGTGGCGTGAACTTGAGGGCACGGATCCAGAAGCCGTCCGTGTAGCGGCCCGGATGGAGATCGCCATCGGGATGCAGCCACATGTAGAGGCTGGGAAGGACCATGCCCAGCACCCAGAGGCCCGCCATGAGAGCCAGCAGAGGTCCAAGACGCTTCGGACGCTTCCAGAGGATAACCACCGGGAAGATCAGGTAGAAGAAGGCCTCGGTGCACATCGTCCAGGCCGGGGTATTCCAGAAGGTGGCCAGCAGCGGATGCCAGGCCTGCAGGAGCAGCGGGGTCAGGACTATGCCGAGATAGAACTGGGCATGGCTGCGCGCGTGCCACTCGGCCACCAACATGCCAAGCGAGAGGATGAGCGCGAAGACGTAAACCGGATAGAGACGCGAGAAACGGGCCTGCCAGAAGCGCCCCGCACGAAGTTGTCCTGAAGCGGCACGGTCGGCGTAGTTATAGGCCAGGATGTAGCCGGACATCAGCAGAAAAAAGCTGACCGACGTATAGCCGTTATCGACGACGGGCGCGAGGGGTCCGAACCACTTCGGATTCGAAAAATGGAAGAAGACGATATTCAGCGCGGCAAAGCAGCGCAGGCCAGTGAGAGCCGGGAGCACTTCTTTCCGTGGGCGGCTGGTGGTACCGGCAGGGAAAGACGATCCTGCGCCGGCCTGAGCCGGAAGATCGAGCACGGCGGACCCAGCAGTGTTCTGGGTCGCCACGGGGGAGGTGGGCGCGAATTGGTTCGTAATACTCAAAACCACTCCCCCGTTAGACGGGTTTCTGGCTGAATTCGTTCAGGGCCGGGTGAAGTTCAGGCGGTGACCAGCGAACCGACTTTTTCGCCCGCGATGACGCGGCGAATATTCCCGGGTTGATTCATGTTGAAGATGATCATCGGCAGATTATTGTCCTTGCAGAGGCTCACCGCGGTAGTATCCATGACCTTCAGGCCAAGGCGCAGAATCTCCATGTAGGTAATCTGTTCGAATTTGACGGCATCCTTGGTGACGACCGGATCCGCGTTGTAAATGCCCTCGACCTTGGTCGCCTTAAGCAATACATCGGCCTTGATTTCCATGGCGCGAAGCGAGGCGGCGGTATCGGTAGAGAAATATGGGTTGCCGGTGCCGGCGGCGAAGATCACAATCCGGCCCTTTTCGAGATGCCGGATGGCACGACGCCGGATATAGGGCTCAGCGACCTGGTTCATTTCGATCGCAGTCATGACACGACAATGCAGCCCCTGCTTCTCAATCGCGTCCTGAACGGCGAGCGCGTTGATGACGGTAGCCAGCATGCCCATGTTGTCTGCGGAAACGCGATCCATGGCCTTGGCCTGTTCTGCGACACCGCGGAAGAAGTTTCCGCCTCCGACGACAATTGCGATTTCCACGCCCTGGGCGTGAACCTCAGCGATTTCGGCTGCAATCTCGTGAACACGGACCGCATCCACGCCAAAGCCCTTGCCAGCGGCCAGAGCTTCCCCTGAGAGTTTGAGGACGACCCGTTTATACATGCTCTTTGCAGTATCGCATGTTGTTGGATTCAACGGCCAACCCTGCATGCGCCCATGACATCGCGCGGACCTGTGATGGGCATCACTGCAGCAAAAGAGCGAAGGCATGGATAGTAAGGCAGCCAGGAGGATGCCCATGTCCACCTTTTCCCCCAGCGGGGCCACCCATTACCTGCTCTCCGTACCGGACAGGATTGTCGTCGCGACGGACCTGACCGACACCGAGAGCCTTTTGCCGCATATTGTCGAGCAGGCTGCGGCTTACGAGGCCCACGTCACTCTGGTGCATGCGATCCTCCCCGCCAACCTGCTGGCCATGGAGGAGCAGCAGCTTCCCTCGCAGGAGCAGGAGCGGCTCGACCGCCGCATTACAGGCATGGTCATCGAATTCGGCGCGCAGCTCCGGGCCATGGGCGTGAGCTGCGATGTCGTTGCCGAACACGGTTTCGCCTCTGATGTAATCCGGCGGCAGATCTCCTCGAAGGCCGCGGGCCGCCTGATGATGGGCACACACGGCCGGGGCAAGTTCGGCCGACTGGTGCTGGGCTCGGTCGCCAGCGAGCTGCTGCGGAGCATCGAGATTCCGATCTTCGCGGTAGGCCCGAATGCTCTTGCCTTCTCCAGCCAGCATGCCCGGCCGAAGCGCATCCTGCATCCTGTCTCGCTCGCCGGCAATTACCGGGCGAACGCAGCCTTTGCGATCGAGGTCGCATCGCAGGCGCGGGCCGAACTCACTCTGCTGCATGTTCTCGATCAGCCTCTTCCCGATTCCGACGGGATTGAGCAAGCCCTGGCACAGGGCAATGCCCTGCTCAAAGCCCTGGTCCCTGCGAATCCGGCGGTTCCCGTTTTCACTGCAGTGAGCTGCGGAGAGCGCGAGGAGAGAATTCTGGAACACGCCGAGCGCATCTCCGCGGACTGGATTCTCGTCGGCGTCCCCCCGGCGCTTCCCTTTTTGCCCTTCCGGGAGAGCACAGCCTACAAGGTGATGGCGAAGTCGCCCTGCCCGGTGCTCACCTGCGGACAGGTTTTTGGCAGCACCAGGCTGGAACCGTTCCTCGCCGCCGAAGAACGCGGCGCAACCGCGCCTGCTCGGAACTTCTCCTCCTGAGCAGGCCGGCCTTTTTTGTGCCGGAAAGACGCGGCGGAGAGAATTGCAACCAGTTTCCCGTTATGGGAAGAAAGACGTGACTATGCATTGTGCCAACCCTTCCTGCGGCACAGAGGCGAAATACTTCCGCAGCGGCAGCCTGCACAGCATCGATGATCAGGAGCTGAGCTCGAAAGAGCGGAGACAGCGACTGGTATGGCTTTGCGCGGATTGCACCTCGGAATGGACCGTGGACAGATGGCGTCCGGCCGGCGAACAACTTCGCCGTTCGCGCCCGGTGAATCTCACCCAGACACAACCTTACGCGGCCGAACAGCCGCTTTCCGCATGATCGCCGCACCCGTTCGTGAGGCTGCCGCGCGCTTGCGGGAAGCCCCAAAGGAGAGCACCATGGAATTGCAGACTTCTTCCATCTTGGTGCCTATGCGAAACTCCGGACGCACTGGTGCAGAGAACTGCGCGAACTGCACGCAGCGCTCCCTGCGCCTCTTTTGCAACCTCGACGACGAAGCGCTCACCCGCCTCGACGGGATGGGTGTATTCGTCTCCCTGCCGGGACGCGCCGTGCTCTTCGAAGAGGGCGAAGCGCTGCGTGATATTTTCATTGTCTGCGACGGCCAGCTGAAGCTTTCCTCCACCTCGAGGGAAGGCCGCACGATGATCCTGCGGCTTGCTGCGGCAGGCGATGTGCTCGGCCTGAGCGCCGCGCTGAACAATCTTCCACATGAGGTTACGGCAGAGACGCTCGAACCCACGCGTCTCAAGGCCATCCGGCGGCACGAGTTCCTGTCCTTCCTTGAGAACTACCGCGAGGTAGGCAGCAATACTGCCCGCGTGATGGCTCGGGAATACCAGGAAGTCTTTCTCGATGCGCGCCGCCTGGCGCTATCCGGCTCAGCAGCGAGCCGCCTGGGCACACTGCTGCTCGAGTGGGGACGCGCCGCGGCCTGCGGCAAGCCGGAGTTGCGCTTTACGATGGCCCTCACCCACGAAGAGCTGGCCAATATGGCCGGGACATCCCGCGAGACCGTAACGCGGCTGCTGAACCGCTTCGAGCGCAGTCAGCTGATCACGCGCAAGGGCGCAACCATGACCATTCTGAACCCCGACGCGCTGGTCAACTGCGCGGACTGACACACGAATCAGCCAGTGACCGGCATCACAAGCGGAGGTGATGCCGGTCACGGCACCACCCCGCATCTTGGCGCGATAGTAGTCCTGAAAAAGGGGACGCGCCATGAACAACACCCTCCTGAAGTTCTCTACAGTCGTCGTCGCCACGGATCTCAGCCACCAGGCATCCTCCGCGCTGCGCTATGCGCAGGAGCTTGCCCATCATCACAACGCAACGCTGGTGGTCGTGCATGTCATCGACCCGGTGGGCTATGCCTTTCCCGAAGGCGCTCCGCAGAGCATCGCCGCCGATGAGCAGGCCCGCCGCGAATTTCAACGCATCGAAGCCGAGCTGCGCGAGCAGAACATCCCCGTGCGCTCGGTGCTCGAGCGCGGCACGGTGTGCGAACGCATTCTCCAGGCCGTGGCAGATCACCATGCCGATCTGCTGGTGCTGGGAACGCGCGCGCGCACCGGCGCCGGACGCGCCGCGCTCGGCACAATCGCCCGCCAGCTGCTCGCCAAAGCACCGTGTCCCATTCTCACCGTTGCTCCGGACGCGGAGCCGCTCATTCCCTGGGCCGGACGCTGGCGCCGCATCCTCGCAGCAACGGACTTCTCAGCCGCCTCGCTTACGGCTCTGGTGACGGCACATCGCATCGCGGGCTCTCAGCTGCTGGCCCTGCATGTTTCTCACAGCGT
The DNA here is from genome assembly GCF_047605705.1 of Silvibacterium sp. Classification (NCBI taxonomy): domain Bacteria; kingdom Pseudomonadati; phylum Acidobacteriota; class Terriglobia; order Terriglobales; family Acidobacteriaceae; genus Silvibacterium; species Silvibacterium sp. The sequence continues at coordinate 106,336 of NZ_JASGFD010000006.1, forward strand.
GGGCGAGGAGTTGTCGCAGAAGCTGGAGCAGTTACGCTTCCTTGCGCCCTTCAACGAATCGCACACTGTGCCGGTGGAGCACGTGGTCACACCGGGTGACCCCGCATGCATGATTGCCAGCTTCGCGCGGCGCACCCACGCCGACCTGGTTGTCCTGGGAGCGCCGGAGAACGAGCTGACCGAGGAAGATTTCCCTGCGAGCACGGTGATGAATGTGATCGCGCAGGTCAACTGCCCGGTGCTCTGCGTCCGCGCAGGAGCCAGCGTGCGCGCGGAAGAACTGGCTGCGGAGGTGGCCATCCCATGCTGAAGAGCATGCGGACACGCGCGGATGTACTCACGGTGCATGGGGTATTGTCTCTGCTGCTGGGCGCTGCGTTTCTCTACGTTGGCGCCACCATCACCAACCTCTTCTTCGAGGCGCTCGCCGTGATCGTCGTGCTGGTTCTCTCAGCGGCGGCGCTGCTTCTGGCCGCCATCACGGACTGGCTTGCGGCAATCGGGGAAGGACCTCTCCGGCGTCACAGCTTCGTGCTCTATACCGGCTCCGGCGCAGTGATGGCAGTGACAGCCGTTGTGCTCGGCTATGCACCGCAGGCAACAACGGAATGGCTGATGGGCCTGGGCTCCGCCCATGCACTACTCTTCGGAAGCATTTCCCTGCTCCTCGGAACGAGAGTCCGGCGGCATCATGCAGAACAGAGAATGCTGGTCGCGGCAGGCGGGCTTTCGATCCTCTTGTCCGGCGCAATTGCAGGACTGGCTGTATCCGGGGCCAGCGTAGCCGCGCAGATCGCCCTGCTTGGAGCCTACTTGTTATTTGCCGGCGGCAAGATGCTCTTCCTTGCCTATGAACTGCAGCGCACGCTGGTCTTCGCTGCGGCGCAGGCTGCACGCATTCTGCCGATGCCCTCTGCGCGCCGGTATGGGCCCCGGATCGAGACAAGAATCGAGACAGGAATTGAAACAAGGATCGGGCCGAGCATCGCACGCTGAGTGAAAGCCTTCGCGGCAATCCTGCTGGGGCGCACAGCAGGACTGCCGCGTAAGGATATTTCGCGGATTCCTGCCGCACGATCCACAGCGAAGCGCCGCGGCGAGTTGGCATAAAGCTCATCGAATGTTAATCTAAGAATCGAACCCACCCGGGCGCATAACTCAGCGGTAGAGTGCCACCTTCACACGGTGGAAGTCGTAGGTTCGAATCCTGCTGCGCCCACCAAAAATTTTCAATCACTTACAAGATAATCCCGGGAACAATTGCGATTTCCGTGGGAACACACATCCCTTACTGCGCCACGACCGGTTGCGGCGAACGGCTGCAGAGCACATCGACCGCCTTGCTCTGCACTCGCCGCTTGGTCGACGTCAGTGCGTGCGTGTAGATGTTCATGGTCGTCGTGATGTTGGTGTGCCGCATCAGCTCCTGTACTACCTTCACGTCCTCTCCGTTGTCCTTCAGCAACGTCGAGTAGGTATGACGGAAAGTATGCCAGCCGATCTGCTTCGCGATGGCCGCCTTCTTCGCCGCTGGCTTGAGGAACTTGGTACGCAGGTTGTCCGGCCACATGGGATGCTCGCCAAAAAGGATCTCACTGGCGAAAGTCCAATCCTTGTCCCCGCCATAGGCGCAAAGAGCGCGCCATTCCAGCACCCCTTCGACTGCGATTTCGTCCAGTGGGACCGGCTGCTGCAAGGTCTCACTCTTGCACGGCCCGATAGCTCCGTCGACGTACGACCTCAGCACCTTCATCGACTTGTCCTCGAAGTCGATGTCCTCCCACTTCAACCCCAGCACTTCGCTGATGCGAAGCACTGTGGTTGCGCAGAGGATACCAAGCGCCCGCTCCCTTGCAGGCAAGCAAAGAAAAAGCGCCTGAAATTCTTCCGCGGTGAGCGTGTCCGGTGTGCGCCTCCTCCGAGAACTGCACCGAACTAGCGTAATGGGGTTCTCGTTCTGCCACAGCCATTCCCAGCGGATCGCGTGCCGGAAGATGGTGCTCATCACATTGCGAACCTTGGCCTTCGTTCCCGGAGCAAGATGCTTCAGGGTCTTCAGCCAGTCCTCCACCTCCACACTCGTTACACGACGCAGCGGATAGTCGCCCCAGCGCGGAAGGATGTAGAGTTTGAGGTTGCTCTGGTATCCGAGTTTCGTTCCTCTAGTTTTGCCCTCGTGTGTGTCCATGGGCATTTCCTTCAGTTTTGTAATGCTCGACAAGTCGGGCCACGGTAGGAGGAGGACCGCCCTGTTCAATCGCGTGCCGGTTGATGCTTAGGCGAGGCGCTTCGGCTCCCCTTTGCGCCTCGGCCTGAGTGCGAAGCTCACGAACCGTGCCCACGATTTGCTTGCGCAGTGTGAGTTTGTCCGTTCGACTCGCGCCAGCGGTAGACCCAAACTGTGGCGCCGTTCTTGCGAGGTTCCAAAGGAACCTTTGCGGCTTGCCAGAGTCATTCGCCCGGGTGCTCCCTAGGGGCACCCGGGCCATCGCCGTACCCTTGACTGTTACGGATCGCGCCATGTTGTAACCGCAAGGGTAAGCATCGGAAGGGAATGGTCTTCATGTCGAATGCGCTTCAGATTAGCGGACGGGCACCGATCCTGACTAAGGTTTGCGCAACATTCTCAGCATGGAAGTTTAGAAAAGTTTCGCGCACCACTAGCGACTAGGCTCGATTGCGTGTGTTCAAAGTCCGGGCAGCTTGGTCCGAAATTAGCCACGCCTCAGCGGTCTCGAGCTAGGGGATCAGACAACGCTGTTGTATGTCTTCAACTGAGAAATCGAATGTCCGAAGTCTAGCAATAATCTATGTAGAGGGCCTAACTCGTCGGCCCCGATAGTCTTGTCTCTGGCGACATCCGTCGTCATCCGAGCCGTGGCAGCCAACGCTCAGAGATGATGATGTTCCATTATAGAGATTGAAGTGAAGTGCAGGCACGGCCTTAGCCCCCAAGACCGTACTTTGCATGGGAGGGACTCAATGAATCGACTTAATCTATCCCGACGTTCGCTGTTAAAGCAAAGTGCACTCGCCGCGGCGTCTATTCCGTTCCTCAGACACCTTCGAGCCCAGACCTTTGGCTCAAGTGCCAACGAGATCATGAAGGGAAAATATGTACCCACCTGGGATTCGTTGAAACAGTGGCGTATGCCGGAATGGTTTCGCGATGCAAAGTTCGGAATCTGGGCGCACTGGACGGCGCAGTGCGTACCCGAACAAGGCGACTGGTACGCCCGCAACATGTATATTCAGGGCAATCCCCAATACGAGTTCCATTGCAAGACTTATGGGCATCCTTCCAGAGTCGGGTTCAAAGAGATTGATCATCTGTGGAAGGCGGAGCGCTGGCAGCCGGAGCAACTGATGGACTTGTATGTTGCCGCCGGTGCGAAATACTTCTATGCGTTGGGTTGTCATCACGACAACCTGGATTGCTTTGATTCTTCCCATAACCACTGGAACACAACCAGGGTTGGCCCGATGAAAGACATCGTTGGTACCTGGGAAAAGATAGTGCGTCAGCGCGGTCTCCGGTTCGGCATCTCAAACCATTCTTCGCACGCTTGGCACTGGCTACAGCCCGCATACGGCTACGATCCAGAGGGTCCAATGGCAGGTCTGCGTTACGACGCGTATACCTTAGCGAAAGCAGATGGCAAAGGCCAGTGGTGGGATGGGCTCGATCCGCAAGAGCTCTACACAGGCCGTAACATCGTCATGCCGGATGGTCTCAAAACCATCGCTGAAGCCAATGCCTGGCATGAAGGCGGAGATGGAAAGTGGCACGAGGAGGCTCCCCCGGTCAATCCTGAATTTACGCGCAAATGGTTTTTACGTTGCAAGGAGATGGTCGACAAGTACAAACCGGACATGCTGTATTTCGACGATACGGAACTGCCACTTGGCCAGGCTGGGCTCGACGTCGTCGCCCACTACTATAACGCGAACCTTCATTGGCGCAATGAGGAGGCGATTGTCGCAGCCAAAGAGTACACTCCCGAACACCTCGGTGCGTCCATGCTGGACATCGAACGCGGCCGCGCGCAAGGCATCCTTGAGGCTCCCTGGCAAACCGATACATGCATCGGAGATTGGCACTACCGCCGATCGCTCTTCGAAGAGCATACCTACAAGCGCCCCAGCACGGTGGCACAGATGCTCATCGATATTGTGAGCAAAAATGGAAATCTGATGCTCAACATACCGGTACGCGGCGACGGCTCCATTGATGAGGACGAGCATGAATTCCTGCGCGACCTCGGAGGGTGGATGTCTGTGAACGGAGAAGCCATCTATGGCACCAGGCCTTTCGCGGTGTTCGGTGAAGGGCCACCTGATGTCGTAGGGGCGCACAACTTCAACGAACAGCATGCGCGACCCTATACGGCAGAGGATATTCGCTTTACGCGTAAGGGCAACCAGATCTATGCGTTTGCACTCGGTTGGCCACGCGACGGCATCCTACGGGTGAAGACGCTCGCGAAGGGCAGCAGCGTATACCCGCAGCCCATCCATGGCGTTGAGATGCTTGGTCACGCAGGCCCCTTGGTATTTGAGCAGACCGCAGATGCATTAGAGGTCAGACTCCCCGCTCGAGACCCCGAGAGTCTTGACGCTTACTCTTTCCGCATCCTGACCTGAGATGAGCCTGGAACAGTCCATGGCTCGTCAAGAGAGCAATTGCGAAGCCAAGAGCTCACGACTTGTACTTTGAGACACATTGATTCTTCTTCGGCTAAGGGTGAGCCAGCTACAAGACTTCGCCTGGTAAGCGTAGGTTATTGCACAAGTTTTTCTCCGTACGGCGGGAGGTTGATCTCACCCTTATAGATGCGAATAGAGATCACGCCATGCACGTTTTTGCCCACGTTTACTTTCTTTACCTCGTTCGCGGAGTTGACTAAAAGCGTCCTGCCGTTCCCCACCCGGGCCAGGGCCCCTTCCGGAGTATTGGGACCGCACTGCAATTGGGAACGGTGTGGGTTTTTCCCGTGAGTGCCAGGCCCAGCAGGATCGACACAGATCCCAGCGCAGACACGCAAGCGAGCGACAGCCTGCGGGAGAGCTCTCCGTGCCCAGTCGTGCTGCCGCCGAGTGAGAACGAGCCAAAGAAGCTCAGTGAAGTGAGAAGGACGAAAACGGAGCGCTCGCCTCGTGACTCAGGAAAAATATATCGGGGCCATATGGCTCACATCGCAGCAAGAACCACAGAACACCGGCGAGAAACGCCGTCCTTTTCAGCGCAGCATCGATGATGAGAAGCAGATTTAGCAGAAGACAGTTCGTCGAGCCCAGTCTGCGGTTTCAAACGCCGGCTAGTAGCCGGTTGTGCAATGGATATTTCGGCGCTGCTCTTTGTGGCATTGCTACTGACCAAGAGCATCACACCGCGCTAACCAGAGACATGCTCGCCATGAACTGAGCCTGATCTTTGCCGAACTTAAGTTGTGCGTTCCACGTTGCGTGTAAGAGGCGGAGAGTAGAACAAGCACGAGAGCGGAAACGTGCATAGAGGCGTCATCCTTTATCTCCAGGGTCGATCGCTCGGGCGCGGACATGATCAGCGCTCATGCCAAAGGGCTCGGGCGCTCCGCATCCTTTGGCAATTCTGATCTTCACTGGAATGTAGATCGACCGGGAGTTGGCAGCCGGGGCATTGCCGCATGTTCGGCGTTCGACCGGAAGACGCTCGAATGCTACAAAATAAAATCCAATTTCGATCAAGCCGCCGATGCAGTCATGTCTAGAAGGAGCCGAAGTTCAGCCCAGAAAAGGCCCCATCGTACCCATCATTGACTTGAATGAACATGAAAGCGAAATCCCTCGCTCACTTGAAGTGCATTGTCACAACGGAGTGGGAAGGCTTAACGCGTGCGAGTGAATTTTCACTGAGTTAAAGAGAAAGCGGGGATGGCACCGGTTAGGCCTAGACTCATCCCCGCGTCTTCATGGATGCCTGAAGCCTACGGCATCAAGACACTGTCGATCACATGTACGACGCCATTGGATTGATAGACGTCAGCAGTTGTCACCTCGGCTGACCCGCCTTTCGCATCCGTAATCTTGATCGCGTTGCCGTCTATGGCGAAAGAAAGAGGCTCGCCCTGTACCGTCTTTAATGTGGCGGTACCGTGTCCTTTCTTGATCTCTTTGATGAGCTTCTGCGAATCGTAAATGCCGGGTACGACATGGTAGGTGAGAATGCTCGTGAGCTTGGCTTTGTTCTCAGGTTGAACGAGAGTGCTGACCGTACCATCAGGAAGCTTTGCAAATGCGTCGTTGGTAGGCGCAAAGACAGTGAAAGGGCCAGGGCCGGCAAGCGTGTCGACAAGGCCCGCTGCCTTCACCGCAGTCACTAATGTCGTGAGGTTAGGGGCAGCGGATGCATTTACGGGGATTGGCTTGCTGGCATACATGGCAGCACCGCCAACCATCGGGTCCTGCTTTTGGGCCTGGGCGACGATTGGAGCGACGACTAACAGCGCGCAGGCAAAAACGTTCATCACGGACTTCTTCATGGGTTCTCCTCGGATTACGCCTAGCTGTGTGAGGAGTTGCTCCTCTTGCACACACCGAATGAACGCATCGAAGTGGAGAACTGGATTGCTTTCGAAGAGGATTTCTTAGTTGTGTCTTTTATTGACTCAACGCTTATCCCGTCGAACCCGCCAATAGGATGGGCAGGGTCGGTGTCGCTGAACCGGAAGCCTGCTCCATCGTGACGCCGAAGGCCTTCGCCGCGATGCCGCGCGGAATCGGAGGAAGCACGACGCTGCCATTGCCGGAAGCGTCTGCCGTAAAAAGCCCTGCGGGCAAGGGCGAAGATCCATTGGCAGGGATTAGCCAAAGCTCGTAGGTTTTGCCCGGAGGCAATGGCTTCAGATGGCTCGCCTGAAAGAGGATCGAACCTTGAGAAGCGATGTAGGTGAGATGGCCCTGAGGATCAGGCGGCAGGTGCGAGGCGACCAGAACGATATGCTGCGCGTCTGGAGCCGTGAGTATTTCAAAAATCTGCTGAGCCCTGGCGTTACCGGTGCGAAGTACCCTGTTCTCATTCTCGAGGCGTGCAATCCGTGACCGGTCTTCCCTTGAGCGCTGTTGCAAGGTGTGCACCTTGTAAGCATGCAACGCCAAAATAATGAACAGTACGGCAGCGATGGATTGCCAGATGCGAGCGGAGCGTGCGAAGGAGCGCGACGGGAAAGGACGTGTATGTATCTTTACTTTTTCTTCCTGCGCTTGCTTAGACGCTGTTGCGATGCTTGCAAGAAAGCGATCGCGCGCGGCCGCGGGGAGCTGTCTTTCTGGCGCTGTAAAGGCCAACAGGGACATGTCGCCATGTAACTCTGCTAATTGGCGGCGGCATTGCTCGCAGCCGGATACATGCGATGCTACGGCCGCACTCTCATCGGGAGAAAGAGCTCCCAGCGCAAAAAGCGCGAGATCGTCAGGCGAGATGTGAACTGGATCTGTCATCTGCCAAGCGCCTTCCTCAGACGGTTCAAACCTAAACGGATGCGGGTCTTGATTGTCCCAAGTGGATCGCCTGTCCGTTCGGCGATCTCCGCGTGGGTGAGCCCTTCAAAAAATGCAAGTTCGAGCAGTTTCTGTTGCTCGGGAGGAAAGCTCTGCAACTCGGTTCTTACGCGAGCCACCAATTCGATACGTTCCGCCTCTGACTCCACATTACATGGGGAAGCAAGGATGACCTCGTCGACATTATCGGTGTACCGACGTCGCCGCAGCAGATCGATGGCACGATTGCGTGCAACTACTGCAAACCACGCTGCTAATGAGCCCTGCTCTCCTGACCAGTCGCGAGCCGACTGCCAAGTCTGGAAAAATACGTCCTGCACCACGTCCTGCGCCTGGCTCTCGTCGCGCAGTACACGAAAGGCAACGGAGTAAACCAGAGATCCGTATTTGTCGAAGAGTTCTGTCATCGCCCCTTGATCCCGTTTTCGAATGGCGAGCAGAAGCGACAAGTCGCTACGCACGCCAGTCCCTTCGGCAGGCATGTGTGCGCTATTATCTTCTGCCGGATTCGGGGGCACGTGGTCCATCAGGGATAGGAAGTGCTCTTCAGGTGTACTAGGGCGAGGGCCAGTTGGCGAGTACGCGCTAGCTTGGATGCCTTCCTTCCGATTTCCGAGCCGGACGTCGAAAATTTATCTGCACTATCCATCTGTCGGACCCTGGGCCGGGATGCGAGCAGAAGCCGCTGTACCTGTCCGCATCTCCCGGTCACCTGGCTATTTGATAGTTCCATTCATGGCGTCGGGATAAAAGGCGCCACCCGTTCCAGCCGCGCCGCCGCCATACACAATGCTGAGGACCTGCGTGGTGGTGCGCGCGTAAGTCATGCCGTTGGAGTCGTTGTCGACAATCGTTGCGGCTCCGCTGGAATTGATCGATACCCCGATGTCATCGTTGCCGGTGCCATCGAGTTTTGCGCGCGTTGCTGCCACAGCCTGGGAGATCTGCTGGGCTGCGGTCCCTGCCTGAAAGATTCGCGTTCGGATGCCTGCGGCGTGATAAGCCTCGACGCCGTGAATGCCCACTGCTTTATCGAGATACGTCTTGCTGGAGATCAGTCCTGCTGCGCCCTGATACGCAGTCACACCAACGTCCTCAAAGATAAAAGCGCCAATGAGGAAGTTCGTCTCACTGGCGAAGGGATCGAAGGAACTGCCCAGTCCTGCTGCCTGGGCAAGCGCGTTGAAGCTATTGAGTAAATCAATGTTCGGCATGGCAACAGCGCTTGAACCCAATGCGGACTGGAGAAATTTCACGTGATTCTGCTCATCTTCCGCGACTTCCATAGCGAACGACTGGAGCGAGTCCCCGGAGAGGAAGGGAACCATAGGGCTGGATTTGACCGTGACGCTGCCGCCCGCGCTGCCGCTACCGCTATCGATCGAAAGCCCCGCCTGGCTTAGCGTCATGCCGGTCGTTGCGAGCGTGTAGAACTGAGCCTCGAGGAATTCAAGATTCAAGGCGAAGTTGAGTATGTCTGTATCTGTCACGGTGGTTTGAGCAGCGGCACGGCTACCGAGCGCCAGACCTGCCAACGCGGCGCCGCCCATGATAAGAGCCGAACGGCGGGAAGCCAGCCGCTCCTCACGGCATTGCTGCAGTGCATTCAGATCGATTTCACTCATGTTTATTCCCCTTAGGAAGCTGATGCCGTGATGGTGCCGTTGAGCCCGCTTGGAAAGAAGCCTCCCTTGGAGACACTCCCCGACTTGGAGTCCAAGTAGACGATGTGCAGCACCTGGTCTGTAGTGCGATCGTAGGCGATTGCGTTAGAGTCGGCGGCAACGATCGCATTTGCGGCAAGTGCAGTCTCCGCAGTGTTGTTCCCACTAGCCGCCGCACTCGCTTCGCCTCGGAGCATCTCGATCTGATTGGCCACGCTGATGTACGTGCTTCCCAACTGTGCGATCAGAGTGCGAATCATCCCAGCATGGTAGGCCTCGGTCGCATAAATTCCGGCGGCAGCAGCGAGATTGGTTTTGCTGGATAGAAGGCTAGCCGCACCGTGATAGGCTGTGACACCAACGTCTTCGAACAGGAAGGCCCCGAGCAGGAAACTGTCTTCATCGGCAAAGGGGTTGAAAGATGATCCATTCGCTATGCCCGCGGCCGTAGCTGCCGCAGAGAAGCTGCTCATGAGGTCGATAGCGGGGCGGGGTACCGCGCTTGAACTAAGGGCATTACGCAGAAAGCGTACGTGTGCAAGTTCGTCTGCAGCAATTTCCAAGGCGTATTGCTGAATAGCTTGCGTCTGGAAAGGGACTTGTGTCCCGCCGGTGACCGCTCCTGCCCCCGAACCAGCGTCAGTCGTAGAGAGTCCAGCGCCGGTTGTTGCTCTAAGGTAAAACTCTGCTTCGAGATATTCCAGATTCAGCGCAAAATTGAGGATATCGGTATCAGTGACCGCGGTTGTCGGTGGCGTAGGACTTGTGGTGTTGTTACTCGATGATCCTCCGCACCCAGTGGTGGACAGTGCCGCCGCAACGCCTGCTGTACATCCCAAACCTGCGACAAACGATCGGCGGGACAAAGCGCCTCTCAGGTAGTCCCCGGGCTTGCGTATCATGTAATCTCTCCTCTTCGTTGTGCCTAGCCGGACAGCCAACGCATCGATAGAACGGAGAGCGGCGAAATTCAGATTCGTCCAAGACGAATATTTGTTCAGCTTCTGGACCTATGGTTTTGATCCCGCGCGCATCCTCTACCGGAGCAGCTTTGGTAGCCGCTTTGGAAGGGGCGCGAACGGACGCCCCGGCTGGAACGCACTCCAGCGACCTTTGAGGCAATAGCGAAGGTCCGTCTTTCGAGAAATGGGGATAGGGAAAGCAGACCTTCAGAGCAAAGTGGCGTTTCGGCTCCAAGCCACTGGAAAACAAACGCTGTCACACCCTCTCTTATCTTCTGGTCCCATGCCACCTCTCTATATTCAATACTTGGTACTCAACATTTGAAGCAGCAGCTGATGCGAGATGGGAGACTGCAAGGAAATCCTCTCTGTATCACTGCTCAACTGAGCCTATGCGAAAGCCTGCCTCTGAATATCTCCGATCTCCGCGGGCAGATACCGCCGTGTCTCCCGGCACAACGGGCATTCAGCGATGATCAATGACGCAGGCATAGTCTCTACCGGAGCCAGAAAGTTTCCTCCACAGCGCTTGCATTTGATTGCGAAGTCGCTAGGGCGCTGGGAAGGTCTTTGGCAGATCATGACATACCTAGTTAAGCGAACAAAAGGCGCATATCAATATGCAGCAAAGGATCGTTCTCGAATGCCGCGGCAGTAGAAGAGGTTTGCTCGAAAATCACTCGCCGTGATGCTATCGCGCCGAAGCGCGCCGGTGATTAGCCCATCGTCTCTTCTGAGCAGCGATGATGCGTGCGCGGCCTTCTTCAGACATGATCGGCTTTTTACGCACCTTTGCGGTCACGGACTTATGCAGCAGGGCACGGACCTGCTGAAGGAGCGTTATTTCATGCTCAAGTTCCGCAATGATGCCTTCGACGTCCATGGCCAACAATTTTATGGTCAACGGGCAACAGAAATCATTCATATCCACCCATAAACACAAAACTTCCCCGACCAGGTTTGAGCCTGTGGCGGGGATGGGGGAGGGCTATACGTCATGGGGGATGACGATGGGTTTACCGTACGCGCAAGCGGCGCTTCTGCTCTGCTGCTGCGTAGGTTTTATTCCTTCTGGATGTCACACGTTGTCTAGAACGCGGGGGTTGGTTGTGGGGCGAGGGCGGTTCCCGATGAGGAGCAAGCGAGCCTGTCTTAAACGAGCAATCTCGAGATCGATCTCTGCAACGAGTGCAAGGGTGTTCATATGCGCGAAATAGTATCCGCAAGACGAGGCATGCTCACAGAGAAAAATGTAGAGGGCGTTCGTCTTAACGATTTCCCTTCACTGACTGGAAGTGAGATCACGAATCGCCCGAGAGCTTCGGCAATTTCACATTGCTGGCTCTTTTGCGTGATATCAATCTGTTGAAGGCTCTGGTGAAATAGCTAAATGCACGCAAGTGCTCCTACACCCACTGATGCAGCACATTCTGAGTCTCTTCGGCCCGCATGCCCGTCGTGCAAAGAACGCTCTACTTATCGCACACGCCGCACTCCTCGTGAACGCCTCATCTTCTGGCGGAAGGCGTTCCGATGTGACGAATGCGGCACGCGGTTTTTCGTTTTAGCCAAGAGTTAGCCGCATTCCTCGCCTTGAAGAAGTTCGCTCAACTGGCCTTTGGCATCTCTGCTGGAGTCTCTACCGGCTGGCTGGTGCAAATGTGACCGTGCTCCAAAAGGCCTAGCTGCCAGTGGCGCGCAGCGAACGCGATATGTTCCCCGCATCTTGAACATGAGGAGTGGTAGAGGAAATCTGTACGGCTGTACCGCCGAAGGAAAGGTGCGGGCGCTTGCTGGAAAAATGCCAACTGAGGTGGGTCTCCATCTGATGTGATGCGAAAAGCACCTTGCAGTATCCAGCACCTCTACAAAAAAATGGTTCGTCGTGGAGTGAACCGGGCCGTATGCCCTATGATTCTGGTACTAAGAATTTAGTTGCACTCGGCTCAGTGCAGGTTTGCTCGAAGAGGTGATGTGACTTGTGATGCAGTCATCACTCGCCCAGCAGATGACTGAGCCGGAGCCAAGCACCACCCGCTCCGATGGTTCCGGCAACGGTGCCGGCGATCACACGATTGCGCTTCACAGCTCCGGCGCGATCTTCGGCAAATGCCTTTGCGGCGTCGGTCTTCGTAACAGCGTCCCGGGCGACGTCTGCGAACTTCTGCTTCGTCTGCTCTGTGGCCTTGGCAGGCATCTGCCCGATTGCTACCTAAAGCGTGCTGAAGGCGCCCGCTGTATAAGTATAAGCGACTCGCACGGGTCACAAGCTTCGCAGGGCTGACCACATCCTGAGCGGCGTTTGCCCCCCCTGGGAGAGCGCCAACGCGGCTATATGTTCTCGGGCATCCGTCGGCGCCCCATAATTAATATTAGAGTCGATTTTTGACACCGCTACCTATGTTCGGAGTAGCGATATTAGCATGCATACAACTCGTTCCAATCTTCCGTCCTATTATTACCGATTAGTGCAATCAATTTGCGCACGAGCACGCATGTGAGCTTTTCGATTCACGAAATATGGAAGTATAGCGACGCGAGCGAGTTGGCGACTAGCCTTTCACATCAGAACATAGCTCCATAAAGTAATTAAGGGCTTCGGATCAAATGTGAACCGAAACCTTGTTCGTTATGCTGCCACGCTCGATGCGGCTCCATTCGTGTGTTGCGATATGCGAGTAAGAATTTGGTCGGCGCTCTTTTCTTCCTCTAGCGTACGCTGAAGGGCTTCCACATGCCGTGTTAAGCCGAGAGCGTGAGCCCAGTCACGGGCGCTTCCATAAGAAGCAATTTCGTAATGTTCGACTTTCTGTGCAGTTGCGATAAGCCCGGCATCGCGCACGGGCCCGGCGTCCGACTCTTTGGTGATATTTTCGCCGGAGGCAACGATCGCCGTGAGGATCGGATCCTTCTTGTCGTCCACATCGTTGTCATTAACTTCAGCGATCAGATCTTCCAGACGCGTGACGTGAATTTCTGTTTCTTTGAGATGGGATTCGAAAGCCTGCTTCAGCTAAGCGTCGCTTGCATGCTCAATCATCTTGGGAAGACCTTTGACGATTTGCTCTTCTGTGGACAGCAGGTAACGCAACTGGGCAAGGTAAAGCGACCGAAGATTCTGGAAGTCGTTGGCTGTGATAAGTCCCATGGATTTCACCTCAAGTAATATACGAGCCCTCGTTCTTCTCGCTAAGAGTCGCCGAAGTGGATCTCTGTTGCCATCTTGATTTCCCAACTTTACGCGGAACCTCAAGCGGCTACGCTGAAGTGTCGGAGAGCCGACACTTCAGCAACATTATGAAATCATGCGGGCTTCTACGAGCGCTAATCTTGCATCTCGCTTAAGTGAGCACTTCTTTTTCGCCGCTCAGTCCTGAGTTCTCGCTCGCCTCTCGATTCTCATCACTCTGCATAGCCAGCGTTCAATACTTTCATGCTCATCGAGCGTTAAGGGAGTCTCACATGCCCCCTATATTGATCGACCCGCGCAAGCACGGCCCCATTCCCCCTTTTCCCCAGCAGCCGCAATCCCATCCAGGCTCTGTCCACAGTATGAATCCGCCAGCCGATCACGGAGAAGATAGCTACCAAGGAAGCGGGAAATTGAAAGGCCGTGTCGCTCTCGTCACAGGCGGTGATTCCGGAATCGGGCGCGCCGTCGCAATTGCCTTCGCGAAGGAGGGCGCGGATGTAGCCATCTCCTACCTTAAGGAGGAAGAGGCGGATGCAGAGGATACGAGTTTAAGGATTCAGGCCAGCGGAAGCCGGGCGCTCAAGATTCCCATTGATCTGCGTGATGCGAGTTCCGCAGATTCATTGCTGGGCAAAGTTATTGCTGAGTTCGGCCGCCTCGATATCCTCTTGAACAATGCAGCTTTTCAGATGTCTCATGATGATCTCGAAGACGTCTCGGCTGAGGAGTTCGAACACACCTTTCGCACCAATGTCTTTGCAACATTTTTGCTCACCCAGGGAGCTTTGCAGAGGCTTTCGCCGGGCGGCGTCGTGCTCAATACAACCTCTATTCAGGCATATCAACCGAGTCCCAGCCTCGTTGCTTATGCTGCGACCAAGTCCGCAATCCTGAGCATGACGAAAAGCATGGCGTCGCATGCTATGAAGAGAGGCGTGCGTATCAACGCCGTCGCTCCGGGGCCGGTTTGGACACCTCTCATCCCGTCCACGATGCCGGAGGAAAAAGTGAAGGACTTTGGCGCCAAGACCGAGTTCGGGCGACCCGCGCAACCGATCGAACTCGCTCGGATTTTCGTTTTCTTGGCCTCCGACGAGGCGAGCTATGTCACGGGAGAAATCTATGGCGCGACAGGCGGCCGCAGCCCGTACTGAATATCTCGGTTCAATTTGATCAGGTTGGCAGGTCTATTCGACCGCAAAAAACTTGGAACGGTTTCAAACTTTCCGGTTCAGACGTAAGACACAGGGCTCGCAGCTCAATCAAAGGACATTAACGCTCTTATGGCTACACGTAAAGAAAGCACTAAAACTCCACAGCAGAAAAATGATTCGTACACCGGCAACGGCGATGAGCTTCATCAGGTTGCCGGAGGCACTCATCCGCCAATGACGACGCAGACCGGAGTCGTCATCGCAGACGATGAAAACTCGTTGAAAGCCGGAGAGCGCGGGCCCTCATTACTCGAGGATTTGCACCTTCTCGAAAAAATCCAGCATTTCGATCACGAACGAATTCCGGAACGTGTTGTGCACGCTCGCGGCTATGGGGCGCATGGCTATTTTGAATTGACGGACTCGCTCACCGGCATCTCACGTGCGGCCATACTCACAGAAGCGGGAGTGAAGACACCCGTCTTTGTTCGCTTCTCTACAGTGGCGGGCAATAAGGGCTCGACAGATCTGGCTCGTGATGTGAGAGGCTTCGCTGTGAAGTTCTATACGAAGGAAGGAAACTGGGATTTGGTTGGAAATAATATTCCGGTCTTCTTCATTCAGGATGCATTGAAGTTTCCCGATCTCATCCATGCCGCAAAGCAAGAGCCCGATCGTGGTTTTCCGCAGGCGCAAACCGCACACGATACGTTCTGGGACTTCGCATCCCTCATGCCCGAGTCAACTCATATGCTGATGTGGGCCATGAGCGATCGCGCTATTCCCCGCTCATTCCGCATGATGGAAGGCTTCGGAGTTCATACTTACCGGCTGATCAGCGAAGAGGGAAAATCTACATTCGTAAAATTTCACTGGCGTCCTAAGCTCGGCATGCAATCTGTGGTCTGGGATGAAGCTCTCAAGATTTCTGGTGCCGATCCCGACTATCATCGGCGTGATCTGTGGGATGCAATTGCACAAGGTGATTTTCCCGAGTGGGAACTAGGCTTGCAGCTGTTCGATGAAGAGTTTGCTGAGAAGTTTGACTTCGATGTTCTCGACGCGACCAAGCTAATCCCCGAAGAACTTCTTCCTTTACGTATCGTTGGCCGACTCGTACTCGATCGAGTGGTGACCAATTTCTTCGCAGAGACAGAACAGGTGGCGTTCTGTGTGCGTAATGTAGTCCCCGGCATCGACTTCACGAACGATCCTCTCCTACAAGGAAGGATTCTCTCCTATCAAGATACGCAGCTCATTCGGCTTGGCGGTCCAAACTTTCAACAGATCCCGATTAACGCGCCGAAATGTCCGGTCATGCATAACCAGCGGGATGGACACATGCAGACCAATCTACAGAAAGGACGGGTGCACTACTCTCCCAGCTCGCTTGAAACAGATTCCCCACGCCAAGATCCCAAACACGGGTTTTCAAGCTATAGAGAGCCCGTGAACGGCGACAAGCTCCGCATCCGTTCCGAATCATTTGCAGACCATTTTTCCCAGGCTCGACAATTCTTCTATTCACAAACTGAGCCGGAACAAAACCACATCGTTTCCGCGTTCATTTTTGAACTCAGTAAGGTTGAGACGAAAGCTGTCCGGGAGCGCATGGTCGGCCAACTTGCGAACGTTTGTCCGGATATAGCTAGTCGTGTTGCAGCAGGTTTAGGCTTAACCGGGAAGCTGCCCGCTATTCCTGCAGCGGTGCCTGTGCGCACAGACCTTGCTGCCTCTCCTGCATTGAGCATCCTGGCGAAAACCAGGCCCTCATTACAAGGAAGGAGGATCGGATGCCTCGTTGCCGATGGCACAGACACGGGTCTGCTTGCGTCAATTCGGAAGGCCGTGGAAGACGTAGGTGCGAATTTCAAAATCATCTCACCGAAGGTCGGCGGCTTTGAAGGCCAAGACGGAAGCGCGACGGAAGCTGATTTTCAGCTGGCTGGTGGCGCCTCTGTCCTTTTTGATCACGTTTTTTTGGCACTCTCAGAAGAAGGAACGGCTCAGCTGCTTAAAGAGGCTAGTGCAGTTGCCTGGGTACATGACGCCTTCCAGCACCTCAAGGTCATCGGAGCTACTGCCGCAGCTCAGCCCCTACTCGACAAAGCCGGAGTTATTGCCGATGAGGGGGTCATCATAGGCGATGCCCCGAAGAAATATCTCAAAGCCGCCGCAAACGGAAAAGTGTGGGCACGTGAGCCGGCGGTACGGACGATTTACTGATCACGATTGTG